>JAJZSM010000001.1 GCA_021849765.1 Actinomycetes bacterium
GAGGAGCTCGGAACGTCCCGGGACCGCTCCTCGCGCGCGGCGCGCAACGACACGACCTCCTCGTCGAGCGATGCTCGCAACTGGTCGACCGTGCTTCGCAACTCCTCGCGGCGCGCGAGTCTTGGCTTGATCGCACGCCGCAGCCGATCGACCGCGGCATCGTGCGCCTCGACGGACTCGAGCAATTCGAGGGCCTCGTCATCGGCCACGTCGCCCTGGGCCGACACTGATTCGAGCTCACGCTGCATGGCCGAGAGGTCGCGCGCACCGCCAGTTGACGAAGCCAGCGCCGCCTCGAGCTCGCGTCGACGTTGCTGTAGCCGGTCAGCGCGCGCCGCCACCTCTTCGTAGCCCGCGCGAAGGGGCGCGACCGCCGCCTCGGCGTCTCGAATGGCCGCGACCTCGACGCGGAGCTGGTCTTCCAACGTTGCGAGCTCCTCGGCTTCGGGAAGATGCTCGCGCTGAGCGACCACCCGATCAATCCACCGATCCGACTCCATCAGGGCGCGTAGCGCATCGACGTCAGTCATCGTTGTAGTCTGACACGTCCCACCGCGCCGTCTCTGCCGCCAGGGCGGCCAAGGCTGGCCGAAGCGCGGGCTCGGCCCGCTCCACGGCAGCGTCGTAGTCGAACCAGTGCACGTCGGGGCTCTCGCCGGGCGGTGGCGCCGGCTCGACGGGCGGCGCGATCAGCACGTAGCGCAGGTCGTAGTGCGTGTGGCCCCGCGGACCGGGGTGCACGTCGACGTGAAAGAGCAGGGGTGGGCGACGATGTCGCGCCACGAGGCCCGTTTCCTCGAGCGTCTCGCGCAGTGCCGCCGCCAAGACGTCCTCGCCCGCGTCGACGTGTCCACCCGGCTGGACCCAGATGCCCAATCGCCGGTGTCGGTGCAAGATCACGCCGCGTTTCGACACGACGAACGCTGACGCCGTGACGTGGTGGTCGTGCGCGAATTCGTCGAAGGGGTCGATTGGCCAACGCAGCCGCTCGAGCGTCGCCGTGATCGAGGCGGCCTCACGTTCGTCGACCGGCGTCAGTGCCTCGATCGAGTCGGCGATCGCGCCGAGATTCACGGCGTTCCGTCTAGGAGCCGGCGCACCGACGCCGGCACCGGGATCGCGCCGTCGCCCATCGCACCGTCGCTCGAGGGCACCGGCGGACCGAAGGTGAGCCTCGCGGGCACGACGCCAGACCAGACCGGTAGGGCCTGGTCTTCGGCGGGATCGTCCGTCGGACCGGCCGACACCTTCACCGAGGCCTCGTCGATCGACACGCTCACCACGAGGGTTCGACGCAATTCGGCGTCGGTCGCGGGCCGTATCTCGCCACTGCGACCCGGTAGGACCGCGTCCACGAAGTCGTCGAGGATCCGTCGCTTCGCCTCGAGGTCGGTCACCGACGCCACGGCGCCAAAGACCACCACCGATCGATAGGCGATGGAGGACTCGAAACCACTCCTCGCGACGCGAATGCCGTCATAGAGCGTCGCGGTGACACAGGCCTCACCACGCGCGAGCACCGCCTTCATCACCGCATTGGAGCGGCTGCCGTGCAGGTACAGGACGTCACCGTCGCGCGCGTGCAGGGTCGGAAGCGCGACGGCGAGACCGTCGACCACCGCCGCCACCGTGCAGTAGGGCGCCGCGTCGAGCACCGCGTCGACGGTCTCACGCTCGTAGCGAGCCTTCTCGGGCAAGCGCCGGACACGGCTTCGTTCGCTGGGGGCCTGCGCGCCACTCATGCTCGCAGGTCACCCCCGAAGAAGGTGCGCGCGTAGCCCGCCACTTCGACGTTCTTCTCGAACAGTCGCGCGAACATCACGCCCCCGCGCGTCGAGGCCTGGCGCACGATCACGGTCGGCGAGCCGGTCTGGGCGACCCACCAGGGCGCGACGGCGCACAGGGCACTGCCGGTGACCGGGTCCTCGGCCAGACCCAGTCGGGGCGCGAAGACCCGGATCGAGACGTCGGCGTCGGGTCCGCCGACGCACGCGGCGATCACGAGCGCACCGGGTACGAGAAAGAGGCTCATGGGATCGATCGCGAGTCCGCACAGTGCGTCGTAGTTCTCCACGACCGCGAGCACGCTTTGGGGCCCCGCCTGGTACACCTCGCGCACCGCCCCGAGGGTGCCGTTGAGCACGGAGGGCTCAAGGGGCTCGAGGTACGCCCGCGGCAGGTCTATGCCGAGCATGCCATCGCGCAGGCGGCGTCCCGAGAGCACCCCGGCGCGGGTCTGGAAGAAGAGCTCGCCAGCGGGCACGCCCAGCTCGCTGAGCAGCACGTGCAGCGTGGCGAGCGTGGCGTGTCCGCACAGGTCGACCTCGACGGTCGGCGTGAACCAGCGCAGCGACCATCCGTCGCCAACGCGGCGAATGAACGCCGTCTCTGAGACGCCGAGCTCGAAGGCGATCTGCTGGAGGTCGTCGTCTGAGACCGACCGTTCGAGCAGGACTACCACCGCCGGATTCCCGCGCGCGCCTTCGCCAATAAAGGCATCCACCCACCAGAGGCGATGGCCGAAGGTGACGTTCACGGAGTCCACGGACATAGATCCTGACACAACGCTGGCGCAGTCGTAAACTTGTTCGGTGCGCGTCGCGACGTTCAACCTGCACGCTGGGGTGGACGGCTGGGGTCGCCCGACCAGCGCCCTCGAGCACGCGATGTCGCTGCAGGCCGACGTCCTGATCTGTCCCGAGACCTGGCGTGGTGACGACGGGCCGGACTTCTTCGCCGATCTACAGGCACGTCTGTCGATGACGGGCCTCTTCGTACCCTTGGCGCGCGCCGAACGCGTGACCACCGGACACGCGGGGGCGACCTGGCAACCCCGGCTGGCGCATTTCACTGGCGAGCACGGCCTCTACTTCACCGAGCACCGAACGCTCAGCGCGGCCCAGCAGGCTCGGCGCACCCAGTCACACTCAGTCGAGAGCGGCGAGTGGGGTCTGAGCCTGCTCACGCGCTACCCCGTGACCGCGATCCGTGCCCAGGCCCTGGGTCGGTTGCCGCGCGAGCGGGTCCGGCGCACGGTGATCATCGCCGACCTGGACGTGGACGGCCGACCCGTCACCGTCCTCGCGATCCACGGTGCGCACCTGAGCCACGGGTCCTTCCGCCAGTATCGCCGGGTGCGGGCCATCGCCGACGGCATCGATCCAGGTCGACCGCTCCTGCTCGTCGGCGACTTCAACTCCTGGCGTCCTCCTCTGCGTCTCTTCTTTCCAGGGTGGCGCACGCTGGCGCGCGCGCGCACCTGGCCCGCCCGCCGCCCGCATTCCCAGATCGACCACATCCTGGGCCGTGGACCCTGGCGCTCGACCGCGAGCTTCGCGAGCGACGGCGGCAGCGACCACTTGGCGCTGTGCGCGGAGCTCGAACTCGATTAGGAGAGTTCGACCCCTCGGCTCTCGGGCAAGCGCACCAGCAACCCGAGCGACGGCAGCAACGGCAGGAACGTGATCAGCGCCGGCACCCGCAGCGACGCCGACTGGACGCCGCCGATCGCGTCGCCGATCCAGCCGAAGAGCGCGAGGCCGGCGGTCGCGCCGAGCACGCCCGCTACCCCCGCCCAACCGGCCGACGTGGCACGAAACGTGTGAGGGAAGATCTCGGTGCTGAGTGCGCTGGCCGCCGGTGCGAGCAGTCCCGCCGCACCAATGCCCAAGAAGTAGCCGATCTCGAAGTTGAGTCGCCCACCGCTGTACGCATAGGCCGACGTGGCCGCGAGCGCCAGCACGCCAATCGCCACCGTGCCCCGGCGCCCGATCGTCTGGGCGAGCCGCCGACCGAGGAGCAACCCGGCCAAGCCCGACAGCGCGCTCGCGGTCACGACGCCCGCGACGACCGACGGGCTGAGGCGTAGGACGCCCTCGCCGTAGACGAAGGTGAAGCCGTTGGCCGGACCGGTGATCATCCCCACGGTGAACGAGACGACGGCGATCACCGCGAGGCGACCGCGCAGGTGCCGCGGGATCGAGCCGAGCCGCAAGCTGTGCGGCTCGGCCGAACGCCGGTGCGGCTCAGGCACCGCGCGCATCAGCCCGGGCGTGATCAGCGCCGGCAGTAGCACCACGGCGAACAACCAGCGGAACGAGTTCGGTCCGCGAATGACCCCGTGCAGCACGGCTGACAGCCCGGCGCCGATACCACCGCCCGCGACCATCACGGCGAGTCGATGCACGCGGCGCGTCGTGCTCGAAATCTCGACGGTGATCACCTGGACGAGGGTCGACGCCGCCGCGAGCAGGGGCCGCGCGAGCGCGAAGACGGCCACGAAGAACCAGTAGCTCGGGCTCAGTGCGGCAACGGCCGTCACCAGCAGCCCCACTGCGAGCGTGTCGCGAAGGATCCGCCGTCGGCCCCACCGATCGGCGAGGGAGGCGAGCGGTACGGCGCTCTTGAGCGAGTGGCCGGTGGCGACGACGTGACCGAAGTGGCGAGCCACGTCGTTGAGTGACGAGATGGCACCGAACTGGGCGAACCCCGCCACGACGGCCACCACGAACAGCACGACGACGGTCCGGCTCGGGGGAATACTGGCCGGCTGGGCGATGGGCTTAGCCAAGTGCGACGCTCTCGTCGACGACGACCAGCGTCTTGCCGTGGTTGCCGCCCGAGAACAGGAGGTTGAGCGCGTCCGGCGCGTGTTCGAGGCCCGCGACGAGGTGCTCCCTATGCCGGAGCGAGCCGTCGTGGACCATCGAGGCGAGGACGGACTGGGCCTCCGCGGCGCGGTTCAGGTAATCGAGCACGATAAACCCGCGCATCGAACCCCGGCGACTGATCAGTGCCGGAGTGTTCGCCACACCCCCTTGGCGACCCGAGACGTTGTACTGCGAGATCGCACCGCAGAGCACGATTCGCCCGCGCATGGCCAGTGCGGCGAGCGCGGCGTCGAGGACCTCGCCGCCAACGTTGTCGAAGTACAGGTCGACGCCTGCCGGGCAGGCCGTGCGCAACCGCCTCGACAGTCCCGGCTCGCGGTAGTCCAGGCAATCGTCAAAGCCGTAGAGCTCGACGACCTCGGCGCACTTCTCGGGACCACCGGCGATCCCAATCACCCGCGCTGCCCCGCGCGCCCTGGCGAGCTGGCCCACGACCGAACCGGTGGCGCCGGCCGCCCCCGAGACCACCACGGTGTCACCGGTGCGGAACTCCCCGACCTCGAGGAGACCGAAGTAGGCGGTGATACCCGTCACGCCGAGGACGTTCATGGCCGTGGGAAGGTCGACGCCGAGTCCCGCAGGCAGCGCCGAGAACCGGTTGACCTCGTCGGCGATGGCCCAGTCCTGCCAGTTCGTCATGCCATACACGACGTCGCCGATCTGGTACCGGTCGCTGCGGCTCGCGACGACCACGCCCGCGCCACTCGAGCGGATGACGGCTCCAAGCTCGATCGGGGGCAAATAGCCCGGCGCGTCGTCCATCCACGTACGGATCGTCGGGTCGATGGAGAGCATTCCCACCTTGACGAGCGCCTGACCCGGACCACACGTCGGCTCGGGGACCTCGATGAGTTCGACCGTCGACTCGTCGACCATGGTGCTCGGCCGCTCTCGTAGGACCAGTTGTCGATTCATCGTCACTCCTCGGCCTCATCGGTCACCGAAGCAACCGAGTGCACTCTACCGAGCGTCCCCGGACCCACCTTCGCACACTTCGGGCAGAGTTCGTGTCGAGGAGTTCATGCCCGTCCGCTCAGGGCGAGCAGCGCGAGGGCCGCGGCGATACTGAGCGGCGTGATCACCGCGCCCCAGCGACTCGCGCGTACGAGTGATGGTGCCGCCCCGGCGCTACGCGCGCTGCGCCACCACAACAGCCACGCCAGTGAACCCGTCACCGCCAGGTTGGGACCCAGGTTCAAGCCGACGAGCAAGGCAAAGGGGTGCGAGGGAACGCGCGCCGCGAAGATCGAGGCGGCCGGCAGATTGTTGACGAGCACCGAGACCGCCGCCGCGACGACGGCCGTCGCGATCGCGTCCGAGTGGGCGAGTATCTGTGCCGGGCCGGACCAGACGCGCCCGATCGCACCGAGGGCCACCGCGGTCGCGAAAAGTCCGATCAACGAGCCCGGACCGACAATCGCGACGACCTCGCGCATCCTGACGCGCCGGCCGCCCAGATGCCAGCCCACCGCGATCAGCCCGATCAGTGCGACGGGCAGGGCCGCGTCGGCGAGGAAGAACACCGCGCATACGGCCGCCACGACCGCGACCGTTCCCACCCCGATCGAAGGCGCCACCACCGGCGCCCGAACCTCGCGCCGCCCGAGGGCGCCCCGTCCGAGCACCGCCACCGCCGTGGCGGTGACGAGACTGGCGCCGAGCGCCGGCAGCCACATGCGCGCGGCGAAGGCCGCGCCGGTCAGGTGCAGGTGTCCGAGCACGATGAGGTTCGTGAGGTTCGAGCCCGGCAACCAGAGCGATCCGGCGTTGGCGAGGAGCAACACGCCGTAGAGCCAGGGGGCGTCGTCACCTCCTCGTCGGCGCGACGTGTGGATCAGCACGGGCGTCAGAAACGCTACGGCCGTGTCCAAGTTCAGCGTCGCGGTCACCGCGACGATGACAATCGCCGCACCGGCGAACACGACCATGCCTCGCGAGGAGATCCGGGTCAGCAGCTCGCCGAGCCACTCGAAGACGCCATCGTCGTTGGCGACGAGCCCGATCAGGAGCAAGCCGGTGACCAGCACGAATGGCGACCAGACCTGGTCGAGCGCGGCTCGAGCGGCGTGCGCGTTGAGCGCGAAGGTGACGGCGAGGACGCTCACGCCGAGCGCTGCGACGACGACGGGAGTGCGAGTCGGCGGCCACGGGAGTCGTCGTGCGCGCCGCATGGGGTCAGTCTCGCACGGTTGCGCGTCCTAGCGAGGAACGACCGGGATCCTCTTGGCGGCCTCGCTGTTGACGCAGAGCGGGTCCTCACCGAGCACGCTGCCGGTCCGCACGTAGGCCCGCGCGCGCGATCCCCCGCAGAGTCGGTAGTAGTCGCACCGCCCGCACGCGCCCTCGAGGGTGCCAGCGCGAATCGCGGTCAGCAGCGGGTTGGTCTGGTAGATGTCTCGAAGTGGCGTCTCACGAATGTTGCCCAGCGTCACCGGCAAGAAGCCTGAGGCGTGCACTTCCCCGTCGTGTCCGACGAAGATGATCCCCCGCCCATCGCCAGTGGCCAACGAGTGGCTGCGCGTCGTGCGAACGTCGCCGCGCACCTCGCGATCGAGCCGCTGGCGAAGCGTCGCGTACAACGGTCCGAGCGTGAACGTAACGGCGGGGTCGGCGTCGCCGGCGGCGGCCCGCTCGGCCTGGACTCGGCGGAAGAACGGGGCTTCCACGGTGCGAACCGTCATCCCGTAGGTGGTCGCGTCAACGAGGAAATGGCACACGTCCTCGGCCTGTCGCGCCGAGATCTCCTGGACGTCCACCCCTCGGCCCACGCCGACGAGGAAGAAGACTTCCCAGATCGAAACCCCGACCGAGCGCAGCAGCGCCAGGACGTCGGCCAACTCGTGCGCGTTGCGGTTCATCACCGTGGTGTTGACCTGGAGTCGAAAACCCATGTCACGCATCATCGCGAGCGCGCTCATCGTCTCGTCGAAGTGCCCGGGGATCCCCCGCACGGCGTCGTGGGACTGGGGTCCCGACCCGTCGAGCGAGATCGAGACGCTGCGCACGCCGAGGTCGTACATTCGCGACAGGTTCTCGCGCGTCAAACGCTTGGTGACCGACGGCGCGATGCCCACGTGCACGCCCTGGGACGTGGCGTAGCCAACCAACTCGTCGAGGTCGGCGCGCTCGAAGCAGTCGCCTCCCGTGAACACCAGGATTGGTGCCGCCCCCTCCATCGCCGCCATCTGGTCGATGAGCTCACGTCCCTCGACGGTCGTCAACTCGCCGGGCAGCGCCTCGGTCTGCGCCGACGCGCGACAGTGTCGACACGCGAGCGAGCAGGCCTTGGTGGTCTCCCAGAAGACGAGGTGGGGCGACTTGTCGTAGCGCTTCAGCGCGCGCGCCAAAGTCTCATCTCTCATCGTTCACCACTCTTGTTCCAGCCCGCACTCGCCGCGGGCCGAGATCGCGCTGTCACACCGACAGTTCTACCGGCGACTCGCATCATTGCCGTAGGGCCATAGGTCCACTGTCCTGGAACGACGCGCCGTCGGGCCACCACACCGGACCCACCGGTCACCCTGGGCCCCCACTACATGCCAAATTCACCGGGCGCCTCAAAGGCGACCAGCGGTTCACCCGCAACGTCTTCAGCGCCGGTGCTGGGACGGTGTGCGTGGGTGCGCAGTGGGATCTCCTTCATCAGCCACGTGAGGAGGAAGGCCAAGACCGCCACCGGGGCGGCGACGAAGAAGACCCGTTGCAGGGCCGAACTGAAGGCGTCGATCACGATTGCGTGCGCCGCTGGCGGCAACTGGCTGATCTGGGCGGGGTTGGCCGAAATCGAGCCGCCGCCAAGCATCGCCAGCTGATGAGGGGTCGCATGGGCGCGCAGTTGCGAGAGCAGTCGGCTGTTGAACACCGAGCCGAAGAGGGCGACACCAAAGGCACCGCCAATCGAACGGAAGAACGTGGCCGTCGCCGTAGCGGTACCAAGCTGCTCATGGGGTACTGAGTTCTGGACCGCCACTACGAGGACCTGCATCACGAGACCCATCCCGAATCCGACCACGAACATGTACAGCGCTGCCGTCGAGAATGCGCTCGTCGGCCCCAGGCGTGACAATGCGACCATGCCGACCGTGACGATCGCCGTCCCGACGATTGGAAAGATCTTGTAGCGACCGGTTCGCGACACCAGCCGACCACTGATGATGAACGTGATGAGCATGCCCGTCACCATTGGCAGCAACTCGAGCCCCGAGCGCGTGGGTGATGAGCCGTGGACGACCTGCAGGTAGAGCGGCAGGTAGACGATCGAGCCGAACATCGTGAAGCCGATCACGAACCCGACGGCCGAGGCCGCGCTGAACGTCCGATTCCTGAAGAGGCCCATCGGCACGATGGGCTCGGCTGCCTTGGTCTCGACGACCACGAAGATCGCCAGCAATGCGACACTCGCCGCTGCGAGCCACTCGATCGTGGCCGAGTGCCAGGGGAATTCACTCCCGCCCCACGTCGTCAACAGGATGAGACCGACCACGCCCGCCGAGAGCAACGTCGTGCCCCACCAGTCGATGCGGTGCGCCAGCCGATGGGCCGGGACGTGCAGCACCGCGGCGATCACCGCGAGCGCGACGATCCCAATGGGGACGTTGATGTAGAAGATCCAACGCCAAGAAACGTGCTGGGTGAGCCATCCTCCCGCGAGGGGTCCCAACACGCTCGACAGGCCAAAGACGGCGCCGAAGTAGCCCATGTATCGCCCCCGCTGACGAGGCGGGATGACGTCACCGATGATGGCTTGTGAGCCGACCATCAGTCCCCCGGCGCCGAGTCCCTGGATCGCGCGGAAGATGATGAGCTCGATCATGTTCTGGGCCAGTCCTGACAGCGCCGAGCCGAGCAGGAAGATGATCACGGAGAGCTGGAAGAATCCCTTGCGGCCCCAAAGATCGCCGAACTTCCCCCAGAGCGGCAGCGAGATGGTCGACGTGATCAGATAGGCGGTCACGACCCAGGAAAGGTGGTTGAGCCCGTGAAGGTCGGCCGCGATGGTGGGTAAGGCGGTGGCGACAATCGTCTGATCGAGCGCGGCGAGGAACATCCCGAGCATCAAGGCGAGCAGGATCACGAGTATTCGCCGATGTTCCTCCGGCGAAATCTCGTGCTCGGCCGGGATGCTCGAGCTGGACAGTGCGTCACTGGTCAAGGGAACTCTCCACTTCGGTAGTCAGGGATTGGGTGAATTTCGTCAGCTGCGCGGCAAAGGTGGCTAGTTCATCGTCGCTCCACTCGGCGACGAGGCGTACGAGCATCGCTCGGTGGACCTCGAGGATGCGGTCGACCACGATTTGACCTTCATCGGTGAGCACGATCAAAACGGCTCTTCGATCGGTCGAGTCGGAGAGTCTCGTGACGTAGCCTTGCTGCTCGAGCTGTTGAATCTTACGGGTCACCGCTGGCGCGTCGACCCCGACGATGGCGGCGATGTCCGTGATTCGCATCGCGCCGCGGCCCCGGTGATGCAGCTTGAACAGAATGATGATCGAGGCGCGGTCGATGCGAAGTCCCGCCTCGCGAAGCAGTCGCTCATGCATCCGGACTCGAGTGAACGCCTGGGTCATGTTCTGTAGCCCCACCTGCAGCTGGCCGATCGCGTCCAACGACGGTGATCGGTCGTTAGTCTGCGAAGTTACTTTCATCAAGCAACCACCATACCGACCGGACATCCGTTTGTGACCGTGGCTCCGCTCGGCTCTGATCCCGCACCCTCGCTCGAGACCGTGGCTCGACGGTCGCGCGAAGTCCCAGTCCACGGAAATAGCGAGGTGATCCCAGCAAGCGATGCGTTCGCCCGTTGCCCCCATCGTTCGCTTCGAAAGTCCGCCCTTGGGTTTTGGGGCGATCGGCACTCACCGACATTTCCAGTGCGGCAAACGTTTCAGCCCGACGGTCCGACTGTGTCGAGAGCGCTGCGTTGGCCACTCGGCACGCTAGAACGCAGTCATGCACGCAGCTGCGAATCCGTATCGCCGCGCCGAGCGCGCGCGATCGCCACGGCAGGTCCGCACCGGTACTTTCACTGCTTGCTCTGAAGGTTGGCGGGGCCCGCCGTCTGGTGTGAGGTCGGGCTGGTCGACCGACGCACCCCGCGCCCGACTTCAGACCTGTCGCGCCGAGTGGCGAGATCAGTCCGAAGCACTGCACACAACGGTTCAATCGGAAAGAGGGGAAAAGAGATGACGACGAATGGCACGATGCGCGCACTTGACGCTCAACGAGGGGCAGCTCGCGTCGAGGAACTCTATGACACCGACGTTCGCGATCTTTGGGAGGCGTGCACGTCGCCTGACCGGCTGGCCCGTTGGCTCGCCTACGTCTCGGGCGACCTGCACGTTGGCGGCACCATCGAGATGACGTTCACGAGTACATGGACGGGCCCAGCAAAGATTGAACGTTGCGACGCGCCACACCACCTGCTGCTCACCACCGAGCCGGGAACCGACGACGAGTGTCAGCTGGAGGCGTGGCTCACCGACGAGGGGGCCAAGTCCCGGCTGGTGGTCGAGGAGCGGGGCCTGCCCCTCGACAGGCTCCATTTCCATGGCGCCGGCTGGCATACGCACCTCGAAGACCTCGCGCGTTCGATCCGGCTCGGCGGTTCCGCGCACCCCGATGGTTGGTCCGCCACGCGAGCCGCACCCGACTGGCGCAGCCGCTGGGTCGAACTGACGCCCGGCTACGCGGCCATGCCGGTGGCGTACGGTCCCACTTGATCGGTCCCGAGCGCACCTACAACAACCGACGTCGTCAGCGCCGGCTCGGCAAGCTCACGCCGGTCGAGTTCGAGTTGACCTTCACCGCGACGGACGCGGCATGATGTTCACAACCGATGTCAACCAAAGTCGGGGCAGACCCGCATTCTGATCGCGGATCTAGCTGAACCACGAAGCTCCGGGAGTTCGCGCGAACAAAATACTTGTGGGATTGAGCTGCTGTGAGCGGGCCATCGAGAGAGCGTTGTTACGATGCTATCCTTACTAATGTGAATTAGTAAGGAGCATGACATGAATATAGCAGCGAGAGTGACGTCAAAGGGCCAAGTCACTGTTCCCAAGGCCGTACGTGAAGCCTTGGGTGTGAGTGAGGGGGATGCCATCATTTTTCGAATTGAAGGGAACCGCGCCATTGTGGCTCGCACGCCCGATTTTATTGAACTAGCGGGCACGCTTCGGATTCCGACCTCCAAGAAGAACGCCGCCTGGGACCACGTGATCAAGAGCGCTCACGCGAGTAGAGCCACCAGAAATTCGTGAGCGCCTTTGTAGACACCAACGTCCTTGTGCGGCATTTAATTGGCGACCCGCCAAAGTTGGCAGCTCGGGCGACAGACTATCTACGCGGGGAGTCGGACCTACTTGTCGCGGATCTCATCGTTGCCGAGACGATCTACGTTCTTGAATCCTTCTACGAGGTGTCGCGTCCGAAGATCAGTGAGTCGATGCGGGCGCTGATTGTGATGGAGTCGGTGCGCGTCGTCGACGCGCCTCTTCTACTTCGCGCCGTGGAGATCTACGAATACGACCGCCTTGATTTTGCAGAGGCGTATCTCATCGCGTCCGCCGAATCGACTGGTGTAATGCGGGTTGCGTCATTTGACCGCTCAATCGACCGCGTCAAAACCATCACACGCGTCGAGCCATAAGCTGCTTGAGCCCGCCTCTAGGAGACTAGACCCCGAGTGGGCGCTGAGGGACTCGAACCCCCGGCCTGCTGAGTGTAAATCAGCTGCTCTAACCAGCTGAGCTAAGCGCCCGAAGTCACCAGCCTAAACCAGCCGCCACCCACTAACCTCCCCTGTCCGCCAAGGCGTAGTTTGGGGATAGACCGAGATCAGGCGAAACGAAGCTGGTGGCGGAAGTGGGGTCATGGTGACCATCTCCAATTTGTCGGCCCGAGAATTCGTGGGTGACGTGATCGGGCGCGAGACCAGTCAGATGCTGCGCCACACACCGGTTGCCCGTCTCGGGACCGATCCGGAGGGAGTGCACCAACTCCGAGTAGCGTCACGCCGACTTCGCTCCGAGCTTCGCCTGCTGCAGCCGATGCTCGAGCCCCCGTGGTACGCGACGACGATGAAGGAGTTGGCCTGGCTGGGACACACGCTGGGCGGATTCCGGGACAGCGATGTCCTAATCGCACTGCTCAAGGAGTTCGCAACGGCAGATCAGAGTCTCGATCGCGCGGTCATCGATCGCGCGATGAATGACCGACGAGCACTTCAGGGAAAGATCGTGCGGACCCTCAGCCGCGAGCGATACGCGTTGCTCATCGCCGACCTCGCCCGAAGCGTCGTGCGTCCGCCCCTGCGCCGGGCAAACCTCGGACCTCGTACGGTGGTCACGTCTCAGCTCATCGGATCGTGGGACGCCCTTCGCACCGCCTCCCAGGAAGTGAACGGCACCGAGACAGCCCTCCACCAAATCCGGATCCTCGCGAAGCGAGCCCGCTACGCGACCGAGATCGCCGCCCCTTTCCTCGGTGACGGCGCCCACACCATCGTCGAGCGATTGGTGGCGATCCAGGACTCACTTGGCCACCAACGCGATCTCACGGCAGTGCGAGAGTTCGTGACCGCGTGGTACGGCTCACCGGAGGCCGCGCGCGGCGTGGACCCCGTCGACGCGAGCGAGGCGTGGCTGCAAACCGTTGACGCCGCCGGGCATATCAGCCCCGACTCGTGGCGCGAGCCACTCGCCGAAGCGATGGTCTTGATCGACGACTTGGACGTCCACCAATCACAGCGGCCCGATCTGCACCAACTCCCCTAGGAGACGTTCAGTCGCGGCGATGATCGGTCGTCGAACGACGACCCCATCGGTCACCAGCTCCTCGCCTCGGTAGTCCGCGTCGACCGCGCCAGCCTCGCGAGCGATCAAGAGGCCGGCCAGGTAGTCCCAGGGATTGAGGGTCGACCGTTGCGCGACACCGTAGGCGTCGAGCGATCCATCGGCCACGAGGCAGATCTCGAGGCTCGCCGCGCCCAGAGCCCGGAACTGCGCCCAGCCCGCGTGATGGTCGGGCAGTCCCGAGAACGCAACGACGGCCTCGCCCAGCCGATCACAGCCGCTGGTGCCAATCGCCTGGCCGTCACGAGTGGCTCCCGCGCCACGCTCGGCCTCGTAGGCGGTGCCGGTTGCGTGATTGACCACGTAGCCGGCGACGAGCTCGCCGTCTCGCAGTGCCGCAAGGCTGGTCGTGTAGAACGGCACGCCGCGATCGCAGTTCGTCGAGCCGTCGATCGGGTCGACGACCACGGTGTACGGCCCCGAGCCCGTCACACCAGACTCTTCGCTGACCACGCGAAGTCCGGCGCCACCGAGTACCCGCCGCGCGACCTCGTCGGCGACCACGTCGAGGTGGTACTGCGTCTCTCGAAGACCCGAGTAGCCGCGTCCGCGGTGCGCCTCGATCGACCGGCCGATCTCGTCGGCGCACACGCGAAGGTTGGCAAGGAGGTCACGCATCACTTCCACCGTATCGGGGTGTGGTCGGGGTTTCGGACCAGTCGACGTTCACCCGAGGGCCCGTACACTTTCGTGCGGCCCTTCCCGACTCGTCGGGACCTGAGACGACTGGAGACATGGATGACCCGGACTCGAGCGCGGCGCCATACGCGTCGCCTCGGGGCCGTCGTGTCATTCGTGCTCGTCGCGACCGCGCTCGTCGGCGTCGGCCCGGGCAGCCCCACTGGCGCGGCGAGCCCGCGTCTGCCCGTGGCCGCCGGCGTCATCCGACCCGCGGCTCGATGCCCGTGGGTCCAGCAGTCGCTACGTCATCGCGCGTCGGCGTCGACGCTCGCCGATGAGGTCGTGGCCCGCATGACCCTCGCCCAGAAGGTGAGCTTCATCGCCCTCTCCACCTATCCCCCGCTCGAGAACGCCAACGTCGGCATTCCCAACCTCTGCATCCCACCCCTGACGCTGACCGATGGACCCAATGGCGTCGCCAACGGGCTGCAGTTCGTCACCCAGCTGCCGGCCGCGATCGGCGTCGGCGCCACGTTCGATCCGTCGCTCGCCGGCGCGGTCGCCGGAGTCCTAGCCAGCGAGGCTCGCGCCAAGGGCATTGACGGCGTGCAGGCGCCCAATCTCAACCTGGCGCGCGTTCCCCTAAGCGGGCGGATCTTCGAAACCTACGGCGAGGATCCGGAGCTCTCAGCGGTCTTGGGCGTAGCCGCCATTCGCGCCATCCAGTCCCGCGGCGAGATCGCCGACGCGAAGCACTTCACCGCCTACACCCAGGAGACCGCGCGGGCGCGTCTCAATCAGCAAGTGTCGGCGCGTGCGTTGGCCGAGATCTACAACGCCCCCTTCGAGGCAGCCGTACGCCAGGCCCACGTGGCATCGCTCATGTGCTCCTACGGGTCGCTCAATGGCGTCAATACCTGTTCGAATCCCTACGTCTATCGCACGCTGCACCAGTGGGGATTCACCGGATTCGTCCGATCGGACCTCGGCGCGGTCCCCGATCCAGTCGCCGCCCTGCGCGCCGGGATCGCCATGCTCAAGCCCATCTCGACCGCCGGTTTGATCGGGGCGGTCCTGCACCACCGGCTCGCCATGCGAGCCCTCGATCGAGCGGTCCATTCCGTCCTCGTTCCCATGTTCGCGCTCGGTCTCGTGGCCCATCCGCTGCGACTCGAGCTGGGCGCGCACGTCTCGACCCCGAGCCACGTCGCCGTCGCCCTGCGGGCCGCTGAGAGCAGCATCGTGTTGTTGAAGAATCACCGTCGGATCCTCCCGCTGCCGGGGACCACGCGGTCCATCGCCGTCATCGGGCTCGCGGGCAACCAGGATCCGATGAGCGCCGGCGGTGGGAGTGCCGCGGTCGTCGCCAGCAACGTCGTCACTCCACTCGCCGCGCTTCGCCACGCGATGGCGGGACGCGTCCGACTCACCTACGCCCCGGGCGACATCTACATTCCCAACGTCAAGTCACGCCGCGACATCGTTATCGAGTCGGGTACGCCACTCAAGCTGATCACCCGGTTCAGCCAGGTTGGTGAGCCGGGCAAGGCCGACATTGGAATCGATCGCGGCGGCAATGTCTCGCCGAGCGTCGCTACCGCCGCGACCCCGGGCACGGGTGACAACTGGATGACCTCACAGGTGCGGTTCAGGGCCAAGCGAACGGGCATCTACGACGTGGCGTTCCGCCAGTTCGGCGACACCTGGGTGTACATCAACGGTCGGCTCCTCATCGCGTCACGCGGGTTGCACTCGCCGGACTTGATCACCACCGCCGTGCGATTGCTGTCCGGTCGTGACTACACGCTGCGCGTCACCTGGTTCGACATCCGCGACCATCCGGCGCCGACCTTCGACCTGGTGGATGCCTCGCCGGCGATCGCCAAGGCGGTCCGCCTCGCGCGTCGCGCGCAGTACGCCATCGTGTTCGCCAGCGCGCCCACTTCCGAGGGGGCCGACCGGCCCAACCTCAACCTCCCCGGTGATCAGAACTCGCTGATCCAAGCCGTCGCCGCGGCGAACCGCCACACCATCGTCGTGCTCGAGACCGGTGGCGCCGTCGCGATGCCTTGGATCGGCCGCGTCGCCGCGGTGCTCGAGGCGTGGTTCCCGGGACAGGTGGATGGCGCGGCGATCGCCCCCGTACTCACCGGCGCGGTCGATCCGTCGGGCCACCTTCCGCTGACGTTCCCCACCGCTGCGGAGTTCGCGGCGAGCGCATCGCCGCATCTGTACCCCGGCGTCGATGGAACGGTCTCGTTCAGCCCCGGCCTGCAAATGGGCTACCGCTGGTACCAGGCCAACAACGTGCGCCCCCTGTTTCCCTTCGGCTTCGGCCTCTCCTACACCACGTTCGCCCTGGGCCACGCCCGCCTGCGCCGAACGGGCACCGGCGTCAGCGTGACACTGCGTGTCGCGAACATGGGCCATCGCACGGGCGCGGCCGTCATCCAGCTCTACGTGGCCTACCCCGCGGGCGCCGGCGAACCTCCCCATCAGCTCCGAGCGTTCTCCCGGGTCCTGCTGCGAGCGGGTGAGACGACGCGCGTCACCATGGCCGTGGATCGACGGGGCTTTTCGATCTATCGGCACGGTTCGTTCACCGTGGTGCCCGGCACCTATCACCTCGACATCGGCCAGTCGTCAGCCAACCTCCCGATTCGACTGTCCGCGCGCCTGTAGGTTCGCCAGACGATGCGACACCTCCCACGGCGACGACTAATCTCGTAGTGATGGCCGCAATCGACGTTGCCGGGTTCGTAGCCGATCTCAAGGACCACGCGGTCACCCACGGGTTCCACGTGCACGATGAACGCCACTTCGTCGAGACCTACTCGCTGCGCCAGGCCTGGGAGGTGGACCTGCACCCCGAGGACGGCTGCGGCGGGCCGGTCGACCTGCACGTCGAGCTCGACGTCGATCCGCGGACCCTGCTCGCCTTCGAGGACGCCGTGATGGGCCTGCCCGATGACGTCGATCCGCCTGACGAATTCCACTTCCCCTTGATCCTCACCTGGAGTCTGCCGCCGATGCCTCACGGGCCGGATCTGCTGCGCCTAGCCATCGACCTCGCCCCGATCGGCGGTGTCGACATGCCCCTCGAGGTCACCGCGACCGACACCTTCGCGTCGCCCACCGAGTCAAGCGAGCGACGCATCGCCATCGTCGCGCGCCGCGCGATCTCGCTCAGTCAGGTAGCCAAGGGCGAGGACCCGCTCTGTGACGTCTTCGAGCACGGGCGCAGGGTCAGTGACGTCCTGCTCCAAGCCGCGGACTCGTGGCTCGCCTGATTCGGCGCCTGGCTCCCCTCGTCCTGTTCGCCACGTCGGCGCTCGCGCTGAGTTCATGCGGCACGTCCGGCGCCGTCACTCAAGCCCGAATCGCCTGCCGCTACGTGGACCAGTCCCTGGCCATCTACCGCCAGAGCACCCAACCGGGCGTCAGCGCGTCCACGCGGGTGAGTCAGCAGGCGCGCGCACTCGCCCTGCTGTTGCGCGCCACGCCCTACGCCGCGTCGGCGACCTCAATCGACGGCGGCTGGAATCCGCTGATGACCACCATCAACGAGGCCGAACGCGTTCCCATCGTCGATTTGATCCCGTCGCTCACGCACCTGTGCCGAATCGCCCAGTCGGCCACGCCGTACCTCTAGCGCCGCCACCGATCCCGGCGCCGGCACCCGGGAGGCGCGCCTAGTCGTTGAATCGCTCGTAGAGCCACTCGAGGGAGTTCTCGTCGAGCATCGCGTCTTCCCATCCCTCGAGCTGGTCCTCGAGGGCGCCGAGCGAACCGACCGTCCCGATGACTACGACCGTCAAGCCACTCACCGGCTCGTCGGCGACGAGGAAGTCGCCGAAGATGTCCTCACTCACCGTCGCCTCCGGGCCGATCATCAGGTAGAGCTCCCCGGTCGCCTCGACCCACGACAAGCGATAGGTGTTACCCGTGGCGTCGCTCCACTCGTCGCCGAACTCGAACTCCGCGCTCTCACGTCGGGCCTCGTTCTGCTGGTAGAAGGCTTCGATGTCCATGGCCGCAGCCTACGTCGTGTATGTGCGCACCGCTATGCGCGCCGATTGGCACGATGCGGGTCATGAAAACTGGCACGTCGCGAGTCACCCGACTGTGCGCGCTTCACCGTGCACACCCCGGTGGACTTCGTCCTATGACACCCACCTATGACGTACTCACCCACCTGCGCACCGATTGGCACCACGTCGCGCACCGACCCGCGTCGGTCGCGGCGTTCGCCCGTCTGCGTGATCGACACGTCGACGCGCCGCTGCGCGGGATCGAGGACCTCGGCGACCTCGTTGACGCACTCGAGGCGCGCTCCGGTCGACCCGTGCTGGAGCGAGCTCAACTCGTCCAGGTCATGCTCCAAGAGGCTGGGGACGCCGACGTGCGCCGCGCACTGCTCCAGACCCTCCTGCCGGGCATCGTGAGCGTCTGTCGCCAGTTGCGTTTCGGCGCCGGCGTCGTCGCTGAACCAAGCGAGACAGTTGGCTCGGCGATCGCGCTGGCGAGTGAGCTCTTGGTTGAATGGGCGGGCCAGTCTCGCGCGTACGCGGCACCCGACATCCTCTCAGCGCTTCGCGGGCGTCTGCGGCGTTGGCTGTTAAAGGAAAAGGCCGCGATGCGAACCGCGGGCGGCCTCGACGATGACGTCGCGGCCCCGACGGCGTCCTCGCTCGAACATCGTCTCGCGGCGCATCGCGGCGGACCCCACGATCGACTGGCACGACTGACGTACGCGCGCGTCTACGAAGGACGGTCGTGGCGCGACCTCGCCGCGGCCGATCACTCGGCACCGCAATCGCTGCAGAACGAACTTCAACGCTTCGCCTACCGGTTCCTCGTGTGAGCCGCGATGACCGCACCCAGTTTGGCGACAGCACCCACGCGTCAGTACCGTGGTTTCATGATGCTTCGCGTGACGTCGCTTCGAGCGGCGCACCTCGTCCTCTGGTCGAGTCCGATCTTGTTGCTCGTCCTCGTCTTCACGGTCTCGAGTCCACCGACTACCACGGCGCACGCTCGAGTCACGACCCCACGCTCGGCATCGACGCTGCGCTCGACGACGACGACCACGACCGCGGCGACGATGCCGTCGACCAGTGGTCGGGCGAGTGGCCCTACGCCGACGGCTCCGCTGTCGCGCCGAGCGCTCGCGATCGCGACGCCCGGCGCGCCATCGCCAACGACGACCGTCGCGACCGCGCCGCCAGCCGACTCATCGCTGGTCGCCAACGCCGTGAGCGGCGCGCTCGTCGGCGACCTCTCGTCGAGCGGAGCCACCGAGGACGTTCCCATACAGGGTCCCGGGAGCTGGCTCATCGAGTCGAGCGCGCCGATGCTCGCGCAGCTGTTCTGCCCGGGTTGGACCGAGTCCGTGAGCACGACCGTCACCATCAACTCGCTGACGACCTGTCGGATTCACCTGATCAACTGGTCGAACGCTCCCCTTCGCTGGCAGATCGTTCCCACCCCGTGAGACGCTTCGCAGCGGGACCGCTCCACGGCGTCGCCCTCGGCGTCTACTTCCTGCTGACCCCCTACGTCATCGTGACACGATGGTCGGCCATCCAGCGAGCCGACACCGCCGTGGTTCGAACACTGCTGGTCGCGCTCGCGCTCTTCTGGCTCGTCTTCGTCGTTCAACTCGTTCGCAACGTCGGCCAGTTGCGACACGGCGCCGTACTGGGACTGGGAGGGACGGCCTGGCTCGCGGGCCTGATCGTGGCCGCGCTCGCTCTCGGCCCCTCGCCATCTGCTCCGATCCACGTCCGACCAACGGAGCCCGAGGCGGTCGCGACGACGGTGACCCGTCATGCGCCGTCGCCGCACCCGACGCGGATCGACGCCACCGGAGCACTGCCCCTGGCGCTGATGGCCAAACGGCGGCTGGACCACTCGCGGTTCGAGCAGACCGATGACGATGACATCGATGAGCTGATCGCCATGCTGCGCGGCGCCGACCCGTCACTCGTCGGCCAACTGCGCCGGATCATCGGGACGCGACGCGACGGTGTCCTTCGGGTTGCTCGTGACTACGCCTACGCCGCACCCGCGCTCGATGACGCGCCCGTCGTCGCCTGCGTCGTGGACGACGACGCCAGCGAGCCGCTCGTCTCCTTCGCACGCGAGGGTGGAACGCTTCGCGTCCCAGCCCACTGGACGAGGGACCATCTCGTCGCGAACATGGTCGGTCTGCACGACGGCGGGCGCATCGTCGCAACCGACGTCGACTACGACTTCCTGCGCGCGCTCGCCATCCGTTCGGTGCGCCGCCACCTCGTCGTCTACCTCGGTGACCCCTCGCTGCTCGACGACGTGCTGCGCGCGTGCGCCGTGACCATCGATCGATCAGGGGACGTTTCGGAGAACGAGCCCACACGGGCCGCGGCGTCCTTCGCCGGCTTCGCCCAGGACGAGGCACCCGGCGACGACTCCGGCGTCTTCGTGGCGTTGCTGCGATCCGACCCAGTCATCCACGGACTCCTGACGCCGTTCACGCCGTCACTGCGCCGGCGCAGCATCGAGATGGTCGCCTACGCCGCGCTGCACCGCGGCGAGGCCATCAGCGGCGACCGGCTCCGATCGCGTGTGCTCGTGCACGCCGATGTCGACGCGTCCCTGCGCACGCTCGCCAATACCGCGACCAGCGTTCGGCGCAGTCTCGGCACAGACGCCGATGGCCCCCGGCTCCACCCCGTCTCGGCCGACGGCCTCTACCGCATCCACGGCGTCACCAGTGACGTCGGTCGACTGCACGACCTCGTGCGAGACGCCCGCCGACGCTCGAACGTCGATGCGGCACCGCTGCTCATCCAGGCGCTCAGCCTCGTGCGCGGTGAGCCGCTCGCCGGCGTGCGCCACGGCTTCGAGTGGTTCACGATCGAGGGCCACCTGGCGCGGCTCCAGCGCGACGGCGAGTGGGCGGCCCTCGCCCTGCACGAGGCAGCCCTCGCGGCGGGCGACGTCGAGCGCGCCTACTGGGCGATCGAGCGGGGTCGACTCCTCGACCCGTTCAACGACGTCCTGACCGACGCACTCGCGCGTGTGCCGCGGCTACGCCAGTTTGGCGGCGATCGTACCGGCGCTGCGTAGGACGAGTCCGTCGGCGCCGGCTGCGCTATAGCGATGCGCTGGGCGCTCGCGGGCCTCAGCCACCAGGTCGGCGAGCAACTGGCCAAAGGGCACGACCGGCTCGACGAAGAGGTGCTTGGCGAGTGATCCCGGGATCGTGTTGATCTCGTTGAGGTACACCTCGGCGTCGTTGGCGAGGAAGTCGATCCGCGCCACGCCACGCACCGACGCGATCGCGGCCACGGCGCGCGCGACCTCGACGATCCGCTCGGCCTGGCCCGGGGCCAGCACCGCCGGGATCTCCCGGGGGGCCGACACCATGCCGTCACCGCCCACGTACTTGTCCCGGTAGTCGAGGATCTCAGCGTTCACCGCCCGTCGCAGGGGCCGCTCGATCGCCGACAGGGAGAGCGACGGATAGCTGCGCACCGCGATCTGCACGTCCACCAGGTCGGCGCGGAAGGGTTCGACGACACAGCCGAGCGCGAAGTGGCTGTTGGCGCGAAGCCGGGCCAGGGCGGTCTCGAGATCGCCGACGACATCGATCCCGATCGAGGAGCCGCCGAAGCGGGGCTTGAGGATGTAGGGGCCGTCAAAGGGCAGGGTCGTCGTCGCGTCGCTCAGCAGGATCCGCGGCAGCGTCGGCAGTCCGGCGGCCGCGGCGACGGCGCCGAAGGACCACTTGTCCATCCCGAGCGCCGCACCGGCCACCGTCGGACCGGTGTAGGCGATGCCCGCAAGGTCGAGGACGGCCTGGAGGGTTCCGTCCTCGCCTGGCCCGCCGTGGGTCGCGAGCACCGCGACGTCGACGTCGAGGCGGCGATCCTTGCCCAGGCGGCCGCCCGACGCGAAGAAGCCGCCGCCGTCGCCGACCCGCAGGGTGAGCGCGGAGGCGCCGCGCGGCACGCCGTCAATGAACGCCTCGGCCTCGACGTCGCCGTTCACCTGGTAGAAGTCACCGGTCTTGGTCCAGTAGATCCCCGTGGCGCCCTTGTCGCTGCGGCGCAACTCACGCAGCGCCTGGAGCCCCGTCAGGATCGACACGTCGTGCTCGGGCGACGGCCCGCCGTAAATCACACCACTGGTCACCGCTCACCTCGTTCCTAGACCGACTATCAAGGGTAGTTGTCGGGCAGGTCGTTGAGATACAGCACCGCGTCCCCGACGGTCAGGGTTTCGCGAACCCACGCCACCGCCTGCTCGCGCCGATCGAAGCGTCGCGGCGGCTGCTCGTAGCCCGTCGCCAGCGCCAGCGCATTGGTTCGCCCGACGACGACGAGTTCGACGCCGAGGGTGCGGGCACGACGCGCCAGGGCCAGATTCTGGCCGTACTGGTCGCGTCCGAGTTCGACCATCCCTGGTGTCACGAGCACTCGCCGACCCGCGACGTCCAGGCCGACGAGCACGTTGAGTGCCGCGGCCGCACTCGCGGGGTTGGCGTTAAAGGTGTCATCGATCACGAGCACGCCCGAAGGCGCCGCCACGACGTTCGCTCGATTCGCGACCGGTGTCACGCCACCGATACGCCCGAGGACTCGTCGCGCGTCTTGGCCGAGCTCGATGGCCACCGCGATCGCCACGGCCAGGTTGCTCGGCTGAACGCCGACGATGACCGGGTGCGTGGACGCCTCCAGTCCCGCAACCTCGACGCGCCACTGCGCGCCCTCGGGCGTCACGCGCACCTGGGCGTCCGGGGACGTCGACCCCGCGCGCACGACCCGTTTGCCTGACGTTTCGAGGCGCTCGACCCACCGCCGGAGCCGCTCGTCGTCCACGTTGAGCACGACCACCGACGCCCGTTCGGTGATCTCGAACTTGGCCGCGTCGATCACCTCGAGTGACCCCATTCGCTCGAGGTGCACCGGTCCGATCGCGGTGACCGCCGCGATCGTCGGTGGACACCAATCGCACATCGCTCGAATCTCGCCCGGGCCGAAGGTACCCATCTCGGCGATGAACACCGAGGTGCCGTCGGCGAGGTTCTCGTTGATTGCTCGCGACAGACCCGCCCGGTTGTTGAAGCTGCGTGGCGTAGCGACGACGGAGCCGTCCATGAGCTGGGCCAGGTGATTCTTCGTCGAGGTCTTGCCGTAGGAGCCAGTAATTCCCACGACCGTCGGCGCCACGCGCGCCAGGCGTTCGCGCGCCCGATCGACGAACTCGCGCGCGCGCCGATCCTCGTAGGGAGTCAGGATCCTCGTTGCGAGGTCGAGCAGCACGGGCACGGCCCACACGACGATGACGGCTCCGAGCCACGGTTCGGGCGTCAGCGCACCGAGCAGCCCGATCGCGACGGCCATCGCGCTCGCCACCACCGCGATGGTCGTCGAGCGCCGCGTCCAGTGCAACGCGCTGGTGCGACCGCGCAGCGAGAGCCCCGTCGGGCACAGCCAGCCGTAGAGGATCGAGTCGATGACCAGGATCAGCGGGCTCGCGAGCACGAACCCGACGACGAGTCCGAGGAACAGCACGTGACTGAGCGTGAGTGGGCGACGCAGGTTGCGCTGCGCGGGTGCCGAGGCGCGAGCCACCTGCGGCGACGTCCATCGACCGAGAAATCGCGCGAGCGACGACGCGACGTAGTGCTCGCGCTGGAGCACCCGCAGCCACCGGACCAGCTGGGCGCCGTACGCACTCACCACCGCCACGGCGGCCACCACGTCAATCGCGATCCTCATCGCGCCACCTCAACGATGAGATCGGTGAGCGAATCGGCCGCCTCGAGGGGCACGAGATGTCCCACGCCCGCCAGCACGCGCAGGCGCCGCCCGTCGGCGTCGGGAACGCGGAGGAGCGCGTTGGCACGCTCGGCGACCGAGACGGGCACCACCGTGTCCAACTCGCCCCAGAGCAGAGCGACCGGCACCTCGATGCGGGCGAGTTCGTCCTCGTAGCCCTCGGCCACGGTCGCGACGAGGACGTCACGGATTACGCCCGTCGCCGCTCGATAGTCGGACGAACCGTACTTATGCCGAGCCGCCTCCAGTCGTTCGTCGGACAGCCAGCCGCGCCGGTGCAGCCACCGGATCGCTCGGTATGGGCGCGGCGAGCGCACGGCGACCCGGTCACGCAGGAGCGGGGTCCCGCTCAGGATCACCGTGGTCACCAGTTCGGGGTGCCCGGCCGCGATCACCGTCGCGATCCGGCCCCCGAAGGAGTGGCCCACCACGAGCACCGGCCGGCCGAGCTCGGCCAGGACCGGTGCGACGAGCGACGCGTAGAACCGCGCGCCACCCGCGACCGATGGGGGTGGTGAGGATCCGAACCCGGGGAGGTCGAGGGCCAAGGAGGCGCGCCCACGGCGCGCGAGCGCCGCTTGGACGGCCGCGAAATCGCGGCCCCTTCGGGCCCAGCCGTGCAGTAGCACCACGTCGAGGGGGCCCTCTCCGGCGATGTCACCGAACATGGTTCCGTCGCCGAAGGTCCGCAGCACCCCCCAAGGTTACCGACGCGGCGCGCCGTGACGGCAATGACCGATAGCGTCAGAACGTGAGCGACGGCGCCGAGTTCTCGACCGACCTGCTGGTGGGTCTCACCCCCGAACAGCGCGAAGCGGTCACCTCGAGCGCTCGACGCCTGCTCGTTCGCGCCACGGCCGGTTCGGGCAAGACCCACGTGCTGACCCTTCGCATTCAGCGTCGGATCGCCGAGGGTGACTACAGCCCTGACCAGGTACTGGCCATGACGTTCACCCGTAAGGCGGGTGACGAGTTACGCCGCCGCCTCTTCGCCGCCGGCATCAGCGACGTGCGCGCCGGCACGTTCCATCGCGCCGCCCTGACGTTGGTGAACCAGCACCGGCGTGACAGCGGTCGGCCACCCGTCGTGCTCGAGACCTCGCGGCGACGTCTCGTGACCACCCTCGCGGCGCAACTCGCCGAGTCAGGGGTCGTGCGCCTCGACGACTGGCAGCTGCCCCGACTGGAGCTCGAGATCGGCTGGGCCCTCAGCCAGGGACTCAACGGCGGGACCTACCTGCGCCAGGCCCGACGCCACCATCGCGACGCGCCACTGCCCGTGGCGACCTTCGCCGACGTACTCGACCGCTACGTGGGCCTGTGCCACAGCCGCGGCGTGCTCGACTTCGACCTGCTGCTGAGCGAGGCGATCGCGCTGCTGCGCAACGAGCCCGCCGTGCGCGCCGCCTTTCGCCACCGTACGCCATCGCTCTACGTCGACGAGGCCCAAGACATGAATCCGCTGCAGTTCATGTTGCTACGCGAGATGGCCGGCGACGATCCCGATCTCTTCAGCGTCGGCGACCCAAACCAGTCCATCTACGGGTTCAACGGGGCTAACCCCCAACTACTCGGTGAGATCGTGAACACCTGGCCCGACACGGTGGTCCTCGATCTGACCCGCAACCATCGCTCGACCGCGCGCATCGTGGCGGTGGCCAACACCTTGCTCGAAGAGGGTGCCCGCGGCCTCGTTCCGGCTCGTGACGACGGACCCACGCCGATCGTACGTGCCTACAACACCGACGAGGAGGAGGCCCGCCACGTCGCCACCTGGCTCGGCGTCAACCACCGTCCGGGCACCTCGTGGCGCTCAATGGCGGTGCTGGCGCGTACGAACGCCCAACTCGACCTGATCGCCGAAGCGCTCGAAGCGGCGTCGATTCCCGCCGAGCGTCGCGGGGCGGACCACTCGCCCGCTTCGGACCTGTTCGCGCCGGCCGAACACGGTCGGCGCGTCGAGCACGACGCGCTCGATGCGGTAGCGCTCTCGACGATCCACCGGGCCAAGGGACTCGAGTTCGAGCACGTCGCGGTCGTCGGTTGGGCCGAGGGCCTGCTGCCTCACTACAACGCGACCACCGAGATCCAGCTCGCCGAGGAGCAGCGCCTCGCCTACGTGGCCATCAGCCGCGCCGAGCTGTCCCTGCTTCTCACGTGGAGTCGCGGCCGCAACGACCCGCGCTACCCCGATCGCGTGCCGTCACGCTACCTCGCACCCATCGAGCGCGTCATCGCCGCCATCAATCGTCGGGACGCCCCCCTGACCGGCGAGGCCCGAAGGGCGCGGTTGGCGGCCATTCGACGCGACCTCGCGGCGGCGACCGACGAAGTAGCGTGGCCCACTGATGGGCGATCCAGTACTTCGTGAGGCGCTGACCTCGCTGCTCGGCGACGGCGGAGTCACCTTCACGCCGCACCACAATCCCGACGACCTGCACGACGAGACACTGCATCCCGACCACGTCGAGCCCTTCGCGGTCACCTACCCGCGCTCGACCCAGGACGTCGCGGACATCGCGCGACTGGCCAGTCGCCACCAGGTGCCGATCACGCCGCGCGGATCGGGCACCGGCCTCTCGGGTGGCGCCACGCCCGTCAAGGGCGGCGTCGTCGTCAGCTTCGCCAAGATGAACGAGATACTCGCCATCGACGAGCGCGACCACGTCGTGGTCGTCCAACCGGGGGTGACGTTGCGCGAGCTCAACGAAGCCCTCACACCCTTCGGACTGCGCTACCCCGTGTATCCCGGCGAGACCTCTGGCTCGTTGGGCGGCAACGTCAACACGAACGCCGGTGGCATGCGCGCCGTTCGCCACGGCGTCACGCGCCAGCACGTGCTCGGACTCGAACTCGTGCTCATCGACGGCACGGTGTTGCGCGTCGGCGGTCCGGTGATGAAGTCGTCCTCGGGCTACGACCTCACCCAATTGATCGTGGGTAGCGAGGGCACCCTCGCGCTTGTCACCGAGGTGACCCTGCGACTCGCGCCGCGCTTCGAGCACACCGCCACCGTCCTCGTGCCGTTCGCCGATCTGACCGAGGTCACCTCGATCGTGCCGCGCATCGTCGCGACCGGCCTCGAGCCATCGATCCTCGAGTACCTCGACCTGCTCACCATGGCGGCGATCGTGAAGGCGTCGAACCTTGAGCTCGGCGTCGCCCCCGACGTGGCTGAGCGCACGTCGGCCTACCTCGTCATCGTGCTCGAGACCCGCACCGCGTCCCAGCTCGAGAACGATCTCGCCGACCTCGCGAGTCTGGTCGATGCGGCCGGCGCCCTCGACGTCTACGTGCTGCCCGGCGGGGCCGCCGCCCGGCTGATCGAGGCCCGTGAGCGCGTCTTTTGGGTCTCCAAGGCCGCCGGTGCGAACGAGATCATCGACGTGGTCGTGCCCCGGTCGCGGGTTCCCGAGTTCCTCGAGCGCGCCCAGGTCCTCGGCGAGCGCTACGGGGCCTTTGTCGCGGGCTGCGGCCACGTCGGCGACGGTAACGTCCACCTGTCGATCTTCCAGAACGACGACGAGCGCCGCGAGGCGATGCTGCTCGAGCTGTTCGCCGCCGGTCTGGAACTCGGCGGCCAGATCTCGGGCGAGCACGGCATCGGTCGCGACAAGCAGGCCGCCTACCTCGCCCTCAGCGATCCCAACGTGCTCGACCTGCAGCGCCGGCTGAAGCGGGCCTTTGACCCGTCGGGCCTGCTGAACCCCTTCCGCCACCTCGACGACCGGATCCGGCCGTGAACGGTGCGCGTTCGCTGCTCGCAACGATGGTCGCCAACGGCGTGACCACGGTCTTCGCGAACCCCGGTACGTCAGAGATGCACTTCGTCGCCGCGCTCGACGACGCCACCGACGTGCGCGCCGTGCTCTGTCTCTTCGAGGGCGTGGCGACGGGTGCCGCGGACGGCTACGCGCGCGTCACCGGGCGTCCCGCCGCCACGTTGCTGCACCTGGGTCCGGGGCTCGCCAACGGATGGGCCAACCTGCACAACGCGCGCCGCGCGCGCGTGCCGCTGCTCAACGTGATCGGCGACCACGCGACGTACCACGCCCGCTATGACGCGCCGCTGCAGAGCGACATCGCCGCCGTCGCGGGCGCGCTGGACGGCCCCGTGTTCAACCCCCAACGACCCGAGGACGTGGCGGCTGAGACGGCGCGCGCCATTGCCGGCGCCTATGGCCCGCCCGCGCGTGTCGCCACCCTCGTCCTGCCCGCCGACGTCTCCTGGGGCGAAGTCGCGACACCCCCGGCCCACTGGCCCGTCGCCGCGCCGACGAGCGCACCCGTGCCTGACGAGGGCCTGATCCACCTCGCCGCCACGCGACTGCGCACGACCCGCTCGGCGATCTTCCTCGGGAGCGCCGCCACCACGCAGTCGCTCATGGACCTCGCCCAGCGAATCGGGGCGGCCAGTGGCGCCAAGGTCATGGTCGAGACCTTTCCGACGACCATGGATCGCGGCGCGGGCGTCGTGCAGCCGGAGCGGCTGATCTACCTGAGCGAGTTCGCCGTGGCCCAGCTCGCGGACCTCGAGACGCTCGTCCTGATCGGCGCGAACGAGCCCGTCGGCTTCTTCGCCTACCCCGACGTGCCGAGCCGACTCGTCGGACCGGACTGTCACGTCGTCGCCCTCGCGCCACCCGGCGTCGACGCCGGGGCCGCCCTCGCGGCGCTGGTGGACCAGCTCGACGCGCCGAGCGCCGCCACGCCCTCGGGCGTCGCGCCCGAGCCGCCGAGCGGCGCGCTCACTACGGCGAGCTTCGCCGCGGCGATCGCCGCCACGATGCCCGAGCACGCGATCCTGAGCGACGAGTCAAACACGAGCGGCATCCACCTCTACGGTGCGACGGCCTTCGCCGCGCCCCACCGGCTCTTGACCCTCACGGGCGGCGCGATCGGGTTCGGCCTGCCCGTGGCCGTCGGTGCCGCGATCGGCTCCAGCAGCCGGGTCATCGCCCTCGAGTCAGACGGCTCCATGATGTACACGCTGCAGGCGTTATGGACGATGGCCCGCGAGGCCCTTGACGTCACGGTCGTCGTGCTGTCCAATCGCCGCTACGCCATCCTCGACTTCGAGCGCCAGCGAGTGGGCGCGACGGGCGCCGGCGACGCCAGCGAGCGATTGCTCGCGCTGGACCGGCCGACCATCGACTTCTGCGGTCTCGCGCGCGCAATGGGTATTCCCGCCACGCTGGTCGCAACCGCGCACGACCTCGTCGACGCGCTGCGCCGCTCGTATGCCACCGAGGGGCCCTCGCTCATCGAGGTGCCCCTGCCGTCAACTTTCTAGGGCGTCGAACTCGGCCACGACCGGGGCGTGATCCGACGGCTTCTCGCCCTTTCGCGCGTCGCGGTCCACGTAGCCGGCCGTCGCGCGCTGGCTTAGGGCTGCGTCCACCAGCAGCAGGTCGATCCGCAACCCGTGGTTCTGGTGGAAGGCGCCGCCGCGGTAGTCCCACCACGAGAACGCCGGCTCAGTCGGGTGTAGCACCCGTATGAGGTCGATTAGGCCCGTGGACTCGATCGCGCGCACCGCGGCGCGCTCTGGTTCGCTCACGTGGGTCGCACCCACGAAACTCGCCGGGTCCCAGCAGTCCAGGTCCGTGGGCGCCACGTTGAAGTCGCCGCCGAGGACGAAGGGCCCGGCGGGACGCGTCGCGGCGAGCTCGCCCAGCCGGCCGAGCCAGTCGAGCTTGTAGCGGTAGTGCGGGTCCTCGAGGGACCGGCCGTTGGGCACGTAGCACGAGTAGACCCGCACCCCGCCACAGGTGGCGCCGATGATGCGGGCCTCGGGATCGTCGTCGCCGAAGCCCCGCTGCACGTCGGCCACCCCGACGCGCGAGAGGATCGCTACCCCGTTCCACTGCCCCTGGCCGTAGTGGGCAACGTCGTAGCCCGCATCGGCGATCGCGCCGGTCGGGAATCGTTCGTCGGTGGACTTGGTCTCTTGGATCAAGACGACGTCGGGTTGTGCCGTGGCGAGCCAGCCCGTCAGCCGGGGCAGCCGAGCCGCCACGGAGTTGACGTTCCAGGTGGCGATCTTCACGCCAGGTCGGCCAGCACGAAGAGCAGGTCGGCTTCGGCGGCGACCTCACCGGCCACCGTGGCGACGCCGTGACCCTTGCCGGCGCGTGCCGAGAGCCGGGTCATCTCGCAATAGAGCGTGACGGTGTCGCCCGGCACGACCTGTCGACGGAACCGGGCCCGCTCGACGCCACCGAACAGCGGGAGCCGCCCGCGGTAGCGCTCGTCGGCGAGCACCGCGACCCCGCCGCACTGGGCGAGCGACTCGAGCAACAAGACGCCGGGGGTCGTGGGCCGACCCGGAAAGTGACCGGGAAAGAACCACTCGTCGCCGCGCAGCGTCCAGGTGCCCGTCGCGTGCAGGCCCGGCTCGATTTCGATGAGCGCGTCGAGCAGCAAGAAGGGCTCGCGATGGGGCAACCAGTCCCGCGGGTCGAGAGAACGTTCGTTCATGTCAGGGCCAATTCTGCGATCCGCCGGTCGGCGTCCACGGTGATCAGCCGGAACGTGCGCCGATCGCCGCGCTTCAGCACGTCACGCGCCCTCGCCGGCGGCGGATCACCGAGCAGGGTCGTCGGGGCGTAGCACTCAACCTGTCCACCCTTGAAGGTGACGGTGATGACCGCGCCGTGGGAGGTGAACGTGGTGACCTCGCCCTCGAGGCGCGAGCCCAGTTTGAAGGCGGCCCGGAAGCGGGCAAAGACGTCCTCGGGGTTGACCGGCTGGCGGCCGCGACGCAACGCCACCGTCGGAGCCGTCGTCGATGGTGCGACTGCTGGGACCGGTGCCGCGTCGTTGCCCGGGACGCCCTTGACCGGCGCGGCGGCCCTGGCAGTGCGCTTCGCGGTCGGGGTCGTCGGCGACTTTTTGGCCGATGCTCGCTTCGCGGGCGCCTTCTTGGCCACTTCGGCCTTTTTAGCCACGTCGGCCTTCGTGGCCACGTCGGCCCTCTTGGGCACCTCGGCCCTCTTGGCGGGCTTAGCGGCGATCTTGGTCACCGAGACCTTGGCCGCTGGGAGTGCTTCGGCGGCGAGCACCTTGGCCGCGCGCTTGCTCGAGCGCGGCACCTTCTCGATGGTCTTCTTCGCCGCGGGGGCTTTGCCCTCCGCGGACTTCGCAGTGGGCTTGGCCGGGGTGATGGTGGCGCCGATGGACGGTGCCACCCCATCGGGCATCAGCACCGCGAGCTTCTTGACCGACCGCGCACTCTTGGTGCCGCGAACCGGGAGCCGCGGAGTGAAGATCCAGCCGACGCCCGGCACTGGCTTACCCCCAACCAGGCGTCCCTCGTCGAACAGCCACGGATAGATGGCGTGGAACTCCTGAAATGAGTCGTTGCTGAGCACGACGCCGCTGATCCGGTCGGCGATCTTCAAGATGAAGGCGTCACCGCGGCCGATGGCCCCGGCCGGCGGGGTCACGATGGTGCCGTCTAGTTCGCGTTCCTTGAAGTGCGCCCGCTCGCCGCTGGCGACGCGGTGGCCGAAGCTCGCGTCCACGACGACGACGATCTCCGCGCGCGGGTTCTCCTCGCGAAAGGCCGTAATGGCATCGTCGAGTTGGCTCAGGCTCGGATCCGTACGGCCTTCGGTCGCCAGGTTCGAGCCGTCGATCACGACGCGAAGCCGCGCTCGTGACGCGCTCACCCGATCGCCCTGGTCAGTAGGTCAGACTGCTCGGCAACGTGGATGAGCGAACTGCCCGTCGCCGGGCTCGCTGACTCAGCGCGCGCGACGTGACTCAGCGCGACATCGCGCAACTGGCGGTGCACCTGGTGGTGCACGAAGGGCCACGGTCCCATGTTCTCGGGCTCCTCCTGGAGCCACACGACCTCGGCCAGGTTCGGGTAGGACGCCAGGACCGCGTCGATCGTGTCGTGGGGCCACGGGTAGAGCTGCTCCACGCGAACGATGGCGACGTGGGTGGCGCCCGCTTCGGCCCGGCGCGCGAACGCCTCGTGGGCGATCTTGCCCGAGGCGAACACCACGCGAGTTACCTGCTCGTGCGCCACGTCGGCGTCGTCGAGCACCGTTTGGAACGATCCGTGCTCGAACTCAGCCAGCGGCGAGCGGGTCTGGGTCGCGCGCAGCATCGACTTGGGCGTAAAGACGATGAGTGGCGTCACGGTCTCGCGCGCGACTTGGCTACGCAGGAGGTGAAAGTACTGCGCGGCGGTCGTCGGCTGGGCGATGCGCAGGTTGTTGCGCGCACTCAAGGAGAGGAAGCGCTCGATGCGACCACTCGAGTGCTCCGGTCCCTGACCCTCGTAGCCGTGCGGGAGCAGCATCACGAGTCCGGCGCGCTGACCCCACTTGTCCTCGGCCGCGACGAGGAAGTTGTCGATGATGATCTCCGCGCCGTTCACGAAGTCACCGAACTGCGCCTCCCAGGCGACCAGTGACCGGTTCGCCTCGACCGAGTAGCCGTACTCGAAGCCCAGCGCCGCGTACTCGCTCAAGAAGGAGTCGCGCACGGTGAACACGCCGGGCGCGTCGAGGTTGGCGAGGGGGATGTACTGATTGCCGTTCTCGTAGTCGATCAGCGCCGCGTGGCGGTGCGAGAACGTGCCGCGACGCGAGTCCTGGCCCATCAGTCGCACGTTGGTGCCCTCCATGAGCAGCGAGCCGAAGGCCAGCGCCTCGCCGAGGGCCCAGTCGACCTCGCCGCCCTCGAGCAGGGTGCGACGCTGGGCGAACTGGCGTTCGAGCTTGGGGTGCACGGTGAAGCCGGCCGGCGCGGTCATCGTCGCAGACGCCACCGCGAGCAGCTGGTCGTGCTCGACGCCGGTCTCGGGCGCTGGCGCGTCCGGGGTGACCTCGGCGATCGGGACACCCTGGAGCGTTGGCACGGGCACGGTGCGCACCTCGTCGAGCACACTCTGCAGTCGGGCGTTGAACTCGTCGAGGGCCTGCTCGGCCTCCTCGAGCGAGATGTCGCCACGGCGCACCAGGGTCTCGGTGTAGCTCTTTCGCACCGAGCGCATCTGGTCGATGATCTTGTACATCTGGGGCTGGGTGTAGCTCGGGTCGTCACCCTCGTTGTGGCCGTGGCGCCGGTAGCACACGATGTCGATCACCACGTCGCGCTGGAACGTCTGGCGATAGTCGAAGGCCAGGCGCGCCGCACGGGCGCAGGCCTCGGGGTCGTCGCCGTTGACGTGCAAGATCGGCGCTTGGATCATCTTGGCGACGTCGGTCGGGTAGACGCTCGATCGCGCCGACTCGGGCGCTGTGGTGAAGCCGACCTGGTTGTTGATGACGATGTGGATCGCGCCGCCGACGTGGTAACCCGACAGCTGGGACAGGTTCAGCGTCTCGGCCACCACACCCTGACCAGCGAAGGCCGCGTCGCCGTGGACGAGGATCGACAGGTACGGGTACCGATCGACCGTCGCGTTGGGCGTCGAACCGTCGCCGGGGCGAACAACGCGATCCTGTTTGGCCCGCACAATCCCTTCGACCACCGGACTCACCGCCTCGAGGTGCGAGGGGTTCGACGCCATCGAGACGTCGATGGTCTGGCCGCTCGCGTTGTGGAACGTCCCGTTGGCGCCCTTGTGATACTTCACGTCCCCACTGCCCTGGACGCTCTCGGGGTCGAGGTTGCCCTCGAACTCCGAGAAGATGTCGCTGTAGGACTTGCCGACGACATTCGCGAGCACGTTCAGCCGGCCACGGTGCGCCATGCCGATCACGGCCTCCTTGACGCCATCGTCCGCGGCGGCGTCGAGAATCGCCTGCAGGGCGACGATGGTCGACTCGGCACCCTCGAGTCCGAAGCGCTTCTGACCCACGTAACGCGAGTGCAAGAAGCGCTCAAAGACCTCGGCCTCGTTGAGTGCCCCGAGCACCCGGCGTTGGGCCTTGGCGTCGAGGGACGCCGTGACGCCCTCGACGCGAGTCTGGATCCACCGTTTCTGTGCGGGATCCATGATGTGGCCGTACTCGATACCGGTCGTGCGGCAGTAGGCGTCGCGCAAGATGTCAAGGATCTCCTGAAGTGTCGCCTCGTCGCGACCGGCGAGCCCGCCGGTCACGAACCGGCGAGGCAGGTCCCAGATGGAGAGCCCGTAGGTGGACAGTTCCAGTTCCTCGTGCACCGGCGGCGGATCGCTGTGCAGGGGGTCCAGGTGTGCGTAGAGGTGGCCACGCACGCGGTACATGTTGATGAGCTCTTGGACCCTGATCTGCTTGAGGATCCGCTCTGACTCGTCTTCGGCACCCGTCGGATTGTGGTCCTTCGCCCACCGCGACGGTTCGTACGGGATGCCGAGCGACGAGAACACCTCGTCGTAGAAGTGGTTCGCCCCGGTCAGGCAATCGGCGACGAACTTGAGGAAGAGACCGGATTCGGCGCCTTGAATGATCCGGTGGTCGTAGGTCGACGTGAGGTTCATGACCTTGCCGACGCCGAGCTCGGCCAGCGTGCGCGGATCGGCCGCCTCGAAGCCCGGCGGCCAGGTGAGCGCCCCGACGCCGATGATCGCGCCCTGACCCGGCATCAGCCTCGGGACCGATTGGACCGTGCCGAGCGTGCCGGGATTGGTCAAGGACACCGATGCCCCGACGAAGTCGTCGGCACCGATCTTGCCAGCGTGGACCTTTCGGATCAGGTCCTCGTAGGCCAGCAAGAACGTCCGGAAGTCCATGGCGTCGGCGTCTCGGATGACCGGGACCAGGAGATTGCGTGACCCGTCGCTCTTCTCGACGTCGACCGCGAGGCCGAGGCCCACGTGATCGTGGCGCACGATCCCCGGCGTCCCCTTCTCGTCGACGGCATCCACGAAGCTGGTGTTCATCGAGGGGATCGCCACGAGTCCCTTGATGATGGCGTAGGCGATGAGGTGCGTGAAGGAGACTTTGGCGCCGCTCGCCCGGCTCAGCGACTCGTTCAGCGCCGACCGGTTGATCTCGAGCAGTCTCGCCGAGACCGTGCGAACGCTCGTCGCCGTTGGCACGGCGAGGCTGGCGGTCATGTTGGACACGATGCGCGCCGCGGCACCGCGCAGTGGGGTCGCCGCTTCGTTCACCTCGAAGGCGACGGGGCTCGGCATCGCCGGGCGGGCCACGACGGCCGAAGCCACCGTCGGCACCGTCGAACGCTGGTAGTCGGCGAAGAACTCGCGCCAGCTGGCCGAGACCGACTCCGGGTCGGCGAGGAAACGGTCGTACATGTCGTCCACGAGCCAAGCGTTGGGTCCGAAGGACCCCTTTACTGGTGAGGATGAAGGGTTCGAGGGTGGCGTCGTCACCTCACCAGCCTAGGGCCCACGCGACCCTTTTCGATTGGTCGACGAGCCAACCTCAGACGGTAGATTGCCTACGTGACCTCAGCGGACCCACCTCGCGGACTGCGCGCGGCCGCGTCGCCCGTCACTGGTCTCGCCGTCGCCGAGCGCCGTGTCGAGGCTCCGGTGGCGACGCTCGTCTGCGTGCACGGGGGCCTCGACCGCGGCGGTTCGTTCGCGCGACTAGCTCGACGGTTCGAACACATGGACGTCGTCGCCTACGACCGGCGTGGCTATCAGGGATCAAGGGGGGCCGGACCCGCGACGCTCATAGAGCACATCGACGACCTGATCGCCCTGGCCAGTAGTGAGGCGGCTCGGCGACCCGTCATCGTCTTCGGCCACAGCTTCGGCGGCGTCGTCAGCTTCGGGGCGGCTCTGCGCGACCCATCGCTCTTCGCCCAGCTGATCAATTTTGAAGCGCCCTTGCCGTGGGTGTTGGCGCACGACCATCGTCGGATCGCCCCCGGATCGAATCCGTCAGACGAGGCGGAGCGGTTCTTCAAGCGGATCGTCTCGGTAGAGACGTGGGAGCGACTGAGCGTCGCCGAGCGTGAGTCGCGCCGACTCGATGGTCCGGCGCTCGTCGCTGATCTGGCGGTACTGAGCCAACCCGCGCCGTTTCAGGTCACCGACATCGAGATACCCAGCGTCTACGCCTTTGGCGACTGGGCGCGCGCGCCCTATTACCGCCAGTTGACCGAAATCCTCTGTCGGGCGAACCCGCTGTTTCAAGCGGTCGAACTTCGCAACGCCGGGCACGGCGCGCACCTCAGTCACCCGGACCAACTGGCCTCACTCATCGAGCAAACGTGGATGGAACGATGCGCGTCGGCCTGACGGGTGCGTCCGGCCTGATCGGGAGAGCGACCGCCGCCGCCCTGCGCGAACGCGGCGACATCGTGGTCACGTTCGTCCGGCCCTCGGGTGGTGGTGGCACCGGTGAGACCATTCGCTGGGACCCAGACGCCGACGTCATCGACGACGGTGACCTGCGCCGCGTGGGCGGTCTTGACGCCATCGTCAATCTCGCCGGCGCCGGCATCGGTGATCGAAGGTGGAGCACCGAACGTAAGGCGCTCATCCGGCACTCCCGCCTCGCCTCTACGGCATTGGTGCTACGGGCGATCCAGAACTTGCCCGGCGGCGTCGGGATCCTCGCCAGCGCCTCGGCGATCGGCTACTACGGCTCACGAGGCAGTGAACTGCTCACCGAGACCTCGGTGCGTGGCGATGACTTTCTCGCCGAGGTCTGCCGATCCTGGGAGGCGGCCGCCCAGCCGGCGAGAGACAACGGAACGACGGTGTCCTTCTTACGCACCGGTATCGTGATGAGCAGCGCCGGCGGCGCGCTGAAGCGCCAGTTGCCCCTCTTTAAAGCGGGCCTCGGCGGTGTGCTGGGTAACGGAAACCAGTGGATCAGTCCCATCTCCCTCGAAGATGAAGTTCGAGCGATTCTCTCGCTGATCGATCGCCCGCACGACGGGCCAGTCAACTTGACCGCTCCTGATCAAGTCACCAATCGTGACTTCACACGGACACTCGCGCGCGTGCTTGGGCGCCCGGCGGTCCTTCGCGTTCCAGCGTTTGCGCTCGCGCTCGTCCTCGGGTCCGACCTCGCCAACGGCGCAGTCTTGGCCAGCCAGCGGGTCGCGCCGGCGATACTGGTTGAACGAGGTTTCAACTTCTTGTACCCGACGACGACTGAGCTGCTCGCTGCGGCACTGCGGTGACCGAAAGACAAGTTCGTTAGTTCTCTATCGCCCTACCCACCAGTACGGCGCGGGTCGAGGCGAGACCGTAGGCGCACCCTCGTACCGCGATGTTCGAGCCCGTGCGTGGTCACACTCGCGAGCACGACCTGGGCCATCCACCGACTAACACGCTCGTAACGAGCAGGTCAGGAGGCCTTTCTGCCGAGTTAGTTTTCGCTGTGAATTGTTGCTCCTGCCACCCCGATCGAACATAAGAGTGGGATAAGGTGAGGGCATCGTCACAAAAGGGTGGCGAGAACTGGGCACAGCGATGTACCCACTAGGGGAGGTTGATTCAATGAATGTTCGTCGAAGTTTGCGACTCGGCGCGACGCTGGCCCTATCGGCCAGTTCGTTGGCGCTGGGTCTAACACTGGCAAGTCAGAGCCCGAGCGGTGCCTCTGCGCCAAAGGGAACGATTACGTTCGCCGAAGCGCCCCAAACACCTCCGAACTACATCTTTCCGTATGTCGGTTTCGCGAACTTCTCTGTCTCAACGCTTAACCAGTTCCAAATGTTGATGTTCCGCCCGATGTATTGGTTCGGTATGGGAACCTCCCCTGCCTATGTGCCCAAGGTCTCCCTGGCGTACTCGCCGCAGTGGAGCAAGAACAACACCAAGCTCGTCATCAAGATGAAGGGCTGGAAGTTCGCTGACGGTCAGACGGTCAACGCCCAGTCGGTTATGTTCTTCCTGAACCTCTACAAGGCCGACCCGAAGTCCTACGCCGGGTACGTTCCCGGCTATGGCATTCCGGACCAGGTGACGAGCGCGGTCGGCAAGGGCAACACGGTCACGATGACGTTCAACAAGCCGATCAACCAGGGATGGTTGCTCTACAACTACCTGTCTGAGATCACGCCATTCCCGAACTCGTGGGACATCACGGCTCCGGGCAAGACCTCGACGTGCGCCACTGGCGCCTTTGGCGCCAAGTCGACTGACGCGGCGTGCAAGGCAGTGGAGAAGTACCTCGACGGCCAGTCCTCCAAGATCAGCACCTACACCGACGCCATGTGGCAGAGCGGTGTTGACGGCCCGTGGAAGCTGAAGTCCATGGACACCCTGGGCAACGTGACCTTCGTGCCCAACACCAAGTACTCGGGCCCCCAGAAGGCCCAGGTCGCCATGGTGAAGGAAGTGCCGTTCGCCTCCGCTGCGGCTGAGCTCAACGCGCTGCGCGCGGGCACGATCGACCTCGGCTACGTGGACTCGACACAGATCACCTCGCCGGCACCCGCGATTGGCAAGGCCGGCCCCAACATTGCCGCACTCGCGGGCAAGTACAACCTGACCTCGGGTCTCTCGTGGGCGTACAACTACGACCCGCTGAACTTCGCCAAGAGCAACCCGCTCCAGGCCGTGTTCAAGCAGTTGTACTTCCGCCAGGCGCTGCAGACCTCGACTGACCAGAACGGGATCATCCAGAAGATCTTCAAGGGCTACGGTATCCCGACATTCAGCCCGGTTCCCTACGGCACGCCGACGTCGATCGCCAAGCCGGTGTCGAACCCGTATCCGTTCAGCCTCTCGAAGGCCAAGTCGCTGTTGACGTCGCACGGTTGGAAGATCGAAGGCGGCGTGATGACCTGCGTGAAGCCCGGAACCACCTCCTCGAGTTGTGGAGCGGGCGTCAAGGCCGGAACGAAGCTGAACCTCACGCTTGAGTACGTCTCGGGCGCGCCGGCGGTCACCGACACGGTGAATGCTGAGGTCTCTGACTGGAAGACGATTGGCATCAACACCACCACGTCGACGAACACCTTCAACAACGTCATCAGTGGCTGTGGTCAGTCGGGTACCCAGAAGTGGGAGATCTGCACCTGGGGTGCTGGCTGGATCTACGCACCGGACTACTACCCGTCGGGTGAGGAGCTCCTCATGACGGGTGCCGGCTCCAACAACGGCAGCTACTCGAACCCGAAGATGGACAGCATCATCAAGGCAACGTTCTCTGGTAACTCGACCTTGACCCAGTACGCCAAGTACGCGGCGTACCAGGTCCCGACGCTCTACCAGCCGACGCAGACGCCAATTGGTGAGTTCATCAAGACCCTCAAGGGTGACCCATCGGCGCTCGTTCCAAGCGTTCTGCAGAACTTCATGCCGGAGTACCTGCACTTCTAGACAAAATGCCGTCACACGCTGACGTAAAAGAGCCCCCGGTCTGCAAAGACCGGGGGCTCTTTTACGATGCTGAGGATCGAGCTTCAGCGGCCCCACCGTGCGTCCGCGTCGCACGGTCGAAGAACGGTACACCGCCGGACTAGCGCCCCAGGAATCGACCCGTGGCGCTGCTTGGAGCCAGTCCCTTTGAACGCTCTTTCCCATCCCACACAATTGTCCAAAAACCCTTGAAATCAAGGTCAGAATCGCTATTCCGCCCTTAGGTCGCGCCCGTCTTTGGCTAGACTCGTTTCCCATGTCGCCGTTGCTTTCGGTTTCGAATTTGAAGGTCCAATTCACGACTCGTCAGTCATTCGCTACTGCAGTTGATGACTTCTCGATGGATATCGAGCCCGGCGAATGCGTCGGGCTCGTTGGCGAGTCGGGATGCGGTAAGACGACCTCAGGACTCGCCATCATGCGACTCCTGCCCGGCAGTGGTCACATCACCGCTGGCTCGATCGTGTTCGACGGTGTGAACTTCCTCGACCTCTCCGAGCGCGAGATGCAACGCGAACGCGGACGCTCCGTGGCGCTCATCCCACAGGACCCGATGAGCTCGCTCAACCCGACGACCAAGATCGGAGCCCAGATCGCCGAAGGGCTGAAGATTCACACCGGTGCGAGTGACGCCGACGCCCGTCGACGAGCGATCGAAGTGCTCGAGATGGTCGAGATGCCGCGCCCCGCCGAGCGACTCAGCCAGTATCCGTTCGAACTCTCGGGCGGACTGCGCCAGCGCGTCATCATCGCCATGGGCCTCGTGTGCTCGCCCAAGCTCCTCATCGCCGACGAGCCCACCACGGCGCTCGACGTCACCATCCAGGCGCAGATCTTGGACCTGCTCGACCGGCTCCGCAGCGAGCTCAACATGGGCGTGTTGCTGATCACCCACGACATGGGCGTCATCGCCGGGCGAGCCAACCGCGTCGTCGTCATGTACGGCGGGCGCAAGGTCGAAGAGGCGACGACCGACACGCTGTTCGCGTCGATGCACCACCCGTACTCGCAGGCGCTGCTCGCCTCGATGCCCAGCATCGAGACCGCGTCCAAGACGCACCTCACCTCGATTCCGGGACTGCCGCCGGACTTGACCAAGGAGATCGTCGGGTGTCGGTTCGCGCCGCGCTGCCGGTACGCCCAAGACGACTGCCGGGTCAATGACCCCGACTTCACCGTCAAAGACGCCCACGGCTTCGCCTGCTTTCACCCCGTTGACGGACCCCGCATCGAGACCCGAGTCGACGAAGTTGCTTCCTCGACCGCCGGCTCGCAGACCGAGATCTTGCGGGTGGAGAACCTCGTCAAGGAGTTCCCGATCAAGCGCGGACTCATCCGTCGCAAGGTCGGTGCGATCCACGCCGTGTCTGACATCTCGTTCACCATCAAAGAAGGTGAGACCTTCGGACTCGTCGGGGAGTCCGGCTGTGGCAAGACGACGGTCGGCCGCATGATCGTTGGCCTCGAGGACATCACCGGTGGCACCATCTCGTTCCAGGGCACCAAGGTGTCGGGCAAGGGACACAAGCCGACCACCCAGGAGCGCCGCGACCGTCAGATGATGTTCCAGGACCCGTACTCGTCGCTGAACCCCCGCATGAAGGTCGGCGAGGTCGTCCGCGAGCCCTTGGCCATCCACAGCGAGGGCACCAAGGCCGAGCAGCGCCGGCGCGTCTCGGAGTTGCTGCTCACGGTGGGACTCGAGCCCTCGGCGGCCGACCGGTACCCCCACGAGTTCTCGGGTGGCCAGCGCCAGCGCATCGGCCTGGCCCGGGCGATCGCGCTCAATCCGAAGCTCGTCATCGCCGACGAGCCCGTCTCGGCCCTGGACGTCTCCATCCAGGCCCAGATCCTCAACCTCATGAAGGATCTCCAGCGCGAGCACGGGCTCTCCTACATCATGATCAGCCACGACCTCGCCGTGGTCTACTACATGGCGGACTCCATCGGTGTCATGTACCTCGGCAAGCTGGTCGAGATCGGTGACGCGGAGTCCGTCTTCCGCCGGCCGGCCCACCCCTACACCCAGGGCCTCTTGGACGCGGTTCCGGTCCCCGACCCGCAGTCATCGCGTCAGCGCCGTGGTCGCCAGGTGAAGGGCGAACTCCCCTCTCCCGTGGACCCGCCGTCGGGCTGCCGGTTCCGGACCCGGTGCCCGCGAGCGCAAGATATCTGCACGAACGAGGAGCCCCAGTTCGAGTCCTTTGGCGACTCTCACCGCGCGGCGTGCCACTTCCCGCTCCAGACGCCGGTTTCAATCCGCTGAGCGACGCCAGCGTGAGGTGGCGATACCGAGGACTCTCGTGACGTCTGAGACCCATTAACGTCGGCGAAAGGCCCACGACCCGACTGCCCCGAGCGCGATCGACGATGCCGTCCGAACAGGCTTCACTCACTCCGTCTCGTACGGACATCACGCACGGGCTCCACATCGTCGGCCTTGCCACGCGGTCGCCCAGGTTCGTGACCCTCGGGATCCAACGTTCAATCGCCGCGGCGTCCTCGACGCGGGTCGAGCGATCGGTCCTGGCGGTCGTGCTCCTAACCTCGGCTCGTGGACAGTGCCACAACCTACGCAGTGTTCGCCGAGCGCGAGGTCAAGGGCTATTCGCCCACCTACTTCGAGTGGGCGAGTTCGATCGCCCAGGATCGCGCGGTGTTGGCCCTCATCGAAGGGCTGCCCCCACGGTGCCGGCAACCGAACTTGGTGTTCGCCGCCTGCCGATTCCTCGGTGCCGAGCCTGGCTCCTACGCCACGTTTCGCGAGTTCCTACTCGCCCAGTGGCCCGCCATCGCCGACATTGCGCTCGAGCGTCGGACCCAAACCAACGAGCCGGGGCGCTGCGCCGTGTTGCTCCCCATCCTCGCGAGTCTGCCCCAGCCCGTGGCGCTGCTCGAAGTCGGCGCCTCCGCCGGGCTTTGCCTCTATCCAGACTGCTACAGCTACCTCTATGACGCCTCGCACCGCGTCGATCCGCCCGAGGGCGCCAGCGAGGTGCTGCTTGCGTGCGCCACGCGGGGAACGCCTCCGCTGCCCGACGCCGTGCCAACAGTCGTCTGGCGTGCGGGAATCGATCTCCACCCACTTGACGTTCGCGACGAGGCGGCGACGCGATGGCTCACGGCACTGGTATGGCCCGATCAAGCGTTCCGTCTCGCCCGGCTCGAGCGCGCAGTCGATATCGCGAGGTCGGATCCGCCACGACTCGTCGAAGGCGATCTCGTCGAACGATTGCGCGGCGTGGCCAATACGGCTACCCGCGACGCGGCGCTGGTGATCTTTCACAGCGCCGTGCTGACCTACCTCGACGTCGACCGCCGACGCGCCTTCGTCGACCAAGTCCGGTCCATTCCTGTGACGTGGATCTCCAACGAAGGATCGGGCGTCATCGACACGATTGCGCCAGTGAGCCGGTCGGCGCACGACAACAACCCGACACCCTTCGTCGTTGCGCGAGACGGCGTCCCCGTGGCCCTTGGCGGAGCGCACGGTCAAACGCTCGACTGGCTGTGAGAGCCTCTCCGGACCCACCTCGTCACGCTCCCGCCCGCCGCCACGTACCACCGCGCAATACCACACAGCTCGTGGCTCGTGACGACAACGTCGCCGTGAACCGCACTAGCGCTCGATGAGCCGGACCTCAAAGATGTCGCGCAGGGCGTCACCGATGTAGTTGATCGACACGACAACGAGGATGAAGACGGCCGCAACCGGATAGATCTCCCACCAGTAGCCGTTCTGGAGCTGCTCAGTCCCTTGCTGGAGCATCGTGCCCCAGTCCGTCTGGGGCGCCACGATGCCCAGTCCAAGAAAACCCAATGCCGACAGGAACAAGATGGCGTCAGCGATGGAGAACGTCGCCACGGTCACGATGTTGCTGATCGAGTTCGGGTAGACGTGGCGGCGAATGATGTGCATGCGCTTCGCGCCCATGGACCGCGCCGCCTGGGAGTACTCGAGGTTTCGAATGAGCAGGGCATCACCTCTGATTATTCGAGCGTTGCCCCACCAACCAGTCAGCCCGATCACCAAGATCAGGAGCATCGTGGTCCGATTGAAGATCGTCAAGAGTGCGATGAGCAAGAAGAGGTAGGGAATGGACAAGAAGGCGTCGAGCAGTCGCATCATCACCGTGTCGGTAACACCACCGAAGAATCCTGACACCATGCCGTAGATGGTTCCAACCACGATGGTGATGACTCCCGCCAAGAAGCCCAGCGCCAGCGAGTACTCGCCGCCGAAGGCGATGCGACCCAGTTCATCGAAGCCACTCGAGTCGGTGCCCAGGGGGTTGTGCAGTGATGGCGGCGCGTTCCAGGTGACGTTGAAGGTAGCGGCTTGATTCGTCTGATTCGTGGGGTGGAAGATCGGCCACAGGTAGCAAAAGAGCGTGATGAGGACCACGTAGGCCAAAGACGCAACGGCCAACTTGTTGTGCACGAAGATCCGAAGCCTCTGTCGCCACAGCGGTTCGATGACGACATCGGTCTCGAGCGCGACGGGACTACTGGGGGAACTCGCCACGACGGTCACGAATTCTTTCCTTCTATTCGAATGCGGGGATTGATCAATCCCAGCGCGACGTCGGCAATCAAGTTGCCGAGCAAGGTCATGATGGTCACGAGCAGGGTGATGCCCAAGACCGTCGGCACGTCGACGTTCACCGCCGCGTTGACGGTCTGCATTCCCAGCCCTTCGTAGTTAAAGACGCTTTCGATGATTAGGGCGCCACCGAAGAGCGCCGGAATCGAGAGTCCCAGGATCGTCACGATGGGTCCAAGGGCGTTACGAAACGCGTGACGGAATAGGACGCGCCGGTTCGAGCAGCCCTTGGCCTTGGCGGTTCGGATGTAGTCCTGCACCAGGACTTCGAGGACGGTGCCACGCATGAACCGGCTCAATCCCGCTACCGACAGCAGGGTCAGTGCCGCCACCGGCAAAATGAAGCCCTTCGGGTCGGTGAACATCGCCCACGGTGCGACACCGGACGGCGGCGAATTCGGCAGATGGGGCCAGTGGAAGCTGAAGGCGTCCATGATCAGCATCGAGAGGAGGAAGGAGGGCATGGAGTAGAGGATGAACGCCGAGCCCGTGGCGGCGTAGTCCACGAAGGAGTTTCGTTTGGCCGCCTGGTACATCCCGAGGGGAATCGAGATCAGCACGGTGAACAGCAGTGCCGCACCGGCGAGCCAGACCGTGCGCGGCACGTAGAGCGAGATGATCTGCCACACGGTCATGTTTTGCTTGTACGAGGTGCCCAGGTTGAAGTGCACGAACGTCTGGAGGAAGTAGTTCCAGAACCGGACGATGAACGGGTGGTTCATGCCGTGTGTCTGCCCCCAATAGGCCACGCGCGCCTTCGTGGCGTTCGTACCCATGATGGCGTACGCGGGCGCGAGAATTCCCCCCTGCTGAAAATACGGCAGCGAAAAGGTGAAGAACATGACGATGAGGAGCACGACGAATGACTGAACAAGTCGACGAATGATGTACTGCAGCACGTGCGAATGCTAGCAGCAGCGTGAACCACTTTTGTGGCGCAAGGTGCTCGTGCGATCCGTCAAATTCCCTGGTCAATGGCATGTTCCAGAATACCGATTCTAAAGCGTCGCGAGAATTTCGTGCCCGAATGTCGGCAAAAGGCTCTTCGAGTGAGTCCCGCGCGTAGCCGGAATTGAACCGCACGCCACCCCCGCCGCTCGACGGCGGCGTCGAATGGGAATCGTTCGCTATGCCTACCAGTGATAGTACGCGGGCGTGAACGAACCGAGTGGATTGGGAGCGAGCCCAACCACACTCTGGAGGTTCTTGGAGGTCTCGGCGAGCACGTCGGCCTGAGGGATAAAGAGGGCCGGTAGCTGCGTGGACACCGCGGCGGCGTAGCGCGCGAGTGACACGGGTGCCTGCAGCGTCTGCCTGATGAGGTCATCGACCGAGGTCGAGCTGTATGCGCCGACGTTGGCCAGACCCGTCGTCGCGAAGAGCGCCTCACCCGTTGGCAGGGCCGATGGCGCGTAGGACCATCCCGTATCCCAGGTGCACAGTTGGGCCGACGCCGACGTCGAACAGGTGGTGACCACCTGATTGAAACTGGCGAACTGGAGGTTGACGTCGATGCCGATCGATTTCCAGTCCGTGACAAGCACGTCCATTTCGTGCACGAAGAGTGGCGAGGTATTGGGTAGCAGCAGTGTGAGGGTCATCGAGGTTCCGGCGGCAATGCCCGCTCCGCACTGGGCTACGCCGCCGCCGGGATTCTCGCAGACCAGCACGCCACCACTCATCTGCCACCCGTGGGATTTCAAGTTCGTCGCGGCGGTCGACGGGTCGTACCCGTTCGTCGCCGGCGTCGAAGTGCCCGAGGTCGTCGTCGCGCCCACCGGAAGCGGTCCGCTGCCCGGGACGGCGTAGCCGCCGAATAGGTTGCGCACGATCGATGCCTGATCGATCGCCATCTGCATCGCCGCTCGAACGTACGGCTGTTCCACGATCGCCCGCTCGCTGTCAGCGGCCCCGAAGTTGAACGGGATGTACCCGATGGACCACGGACTGACGGCGCTGACGGTGTCCGTTGGCGCAATGGCTTGCACGGCGTTCGTCGTGGGATTCACTTGCGCCGCGGCGCTCGTGAGCGAGCTGAGATCGAGGTTGCCCACGTTGAGCGCCCCCGACTCGAGGTCGCGCAACTCCTGGGTCGCCGATCGATAGGCGACTTCGTTGAACGTCGATAGGTGGGGGTGGACGGTCCCCGAGTAGCCGTGGTTCACGCCGAAGGTTGCGTTGCCCGACGAATCGAGCGCACTGAGGATCCAGGGACCGTCGACCCCACTTCGCCAGAACCCGTTCGTGAAGGTCGTCGTCGTCGCCGCGATGGACTCGAGGTACGCCCCCACCGCTCTGCAGGTGGCCACCGTGGCCGCCACTCGGGGAGCACCGGCCGAACAGTTCGCGGCCGTGCTGGCCGAGGTGCGGTCCCACGCTTCAGGAAGCGGTGTGACCAGCGAGAGGAAGTCACTGACCATCCACGTTGGATTGACCGGACGCGTGAAATACAGATGGACGGTGTTGCCCACGGCCGTCGCGCCCCGCAGCTCGCCCGGGATCCCAAGGCCGGGCTCGAACGGGCAGAATCCCGTGGGGTCGGCAACCCACAGGTTTAGGAAGAACATCACCGAACGACCGGTGACGTACTGTCCGTCGGCGAATCGCCAGGGCTTGACCGTGAGCGTCGCCGTGGTGCGCGACCTGGAGAACACGGGGTCAGAGGCGAGAGACAGCGACGGAACCTCGGCGGTCGACGAGCCAGCACCGAACCAGTAGAGCGGCTGGTAGAGCAGGCGTTGGAGGTAGTTGACGTTGTTGGACGTGTCGTACGCGCAGCTCATGAACGGAAAGATGTAGTTCGGAGTCGCACCCGGCGCTTCGGCCACGGTCATCGAGGTCGGCGCAGCGGACGCACTCGTATACGTAGCGGCCATGGTCAGCGGAATCGCAGCGACCAGGAGCATGGCGGCCACGATGGCCTTGGACTTTGGCATAGGGGTATTGTCCCACGCGACGCGCGGCCGAGGCTGTACAGCGACGGTGCCGTCGCCGTTCAGTCCAGCAGGTTCCAGGAGCGCCGATGCTCAGGGGTCAGTCCTAAGCGAATGATCGCGTCGCGATGAGCCGCCGTCACGTAGCCCTTGTTCCGCTCCCACCCGTAGCCCGGATACTGCATCGCAAGTTCGCTGAGGAGCGCATCGCGACGAACTTTCGCGAGCACGCTCGCGGCCGCCACGCTCGCGCAGTGCCGGTCGGCCTTCACCCGGGTGATGACGCGAGGGACGCGCACCGCAGTGAGATCGGCCCCGGCAAGGCTGGGCCGCTTGTCGGTCAGCCAGTCTCGTTGACCATCGAGCAGCACGATCGACGGCACCACGCTCAGCTGTGCCAATGCACGCCGGCCGGCGAACCCCAACGCCGCGGTGAGTCCGAACTGGTCGATCTCTTGGGCACTGGCCGATCCGATCGCGTAGTCGCTCACCCAGCGCTCAATCTCGGGAACCAATGACTCGCGTGCCGGCGCACTCAGCAGTTTGCTGTCGCGAAGCCGCGATGGAAACGGGCCGCACGAGGGACCAATGACGACAATGGCGCAGTGGCACGGCCCCACGGCACTGCCCGTGCCGACTTCGTCGAGTGACCCGATCCACGGGTAGCCATCGCTGAAGAGCTGGGTCTCGACATCGAGGGTTGGTGGCACGACGTTCACTGAACTTCCCGGTCCTCCGCTAGTCGTGATCGACATCCTACGAGTGGCGCTGAGGGTGGAGGCTCGATCCATCGGGCCGTACAGTGGCGAGGTGGACCCACTCGATGGAGACCTTCACTTCGCTCCCGCCCCCCGGCGCGTCGTCGTCGTCCCCCTTCGATCGTTCGATTCGGCCAAGTCCCGGCTACGCGCGGCGGGCACCTCGAACGTGGCATCCATCGCCGAGCAGCTGGCGCGCGCCGTGTTGGCGAGCTGCAAACCTCTACCGGTGGTCGTGGTGTGTGAGACCGACGACATCGAACGTTTCGCCGTCGCCAACGGCGCCGCGGTGCTTCGTTCGCCCCACACCGGGCTCAACGCTGCCGTTACCTTCGCCTATGAACACCTTGCGCACGACTACCATCGCATCGCCATCGCCCACGGCGACCTGCGCTTCCCCGATGGATTGGGTCGATTCGAACCCACCGCGACGGTCACGATTGTCGCGGACCGGCACGGCACGGGCACGAACGTTCTCTCCTTGCCCACCGGCCTGCCATTCCGCTTCCACTACGGCCCCGGCTCGGCGCGTCGCCATGCGCGGGAGGCCCAGCGCCTGGGACTAGAGGTCGTTACGATCACCGACAGCCCATGGCGATTCGACGTCGACGTGCCCGAGGACTTGACCGCAATCGAAGCGAATGGGGGGCCGACGGCCCCCCATTCGCTTGGTACCGCACTGTAAAGCTGGCGGCTACTTCTTGGCGGCAGCCTTCTTGGCCGGAGCCTTCTTGGCGGCAGCCTTCTTCGCCGGTGCCTTCTTGGCTACGGCCTTCTTCGCCGGTGCCTTCTTGGCTGCGGCCTTCTTCGCCGGTGCCTTCTTCGCCGGCGCCTTCTTGGCTACTGCCTTCTTGGCCGGTGCCTTCTTAGCGGCGGCCTTCTTGGCCGGTGCCTTCTTGGCTACTGCCTTCTTGGCCGGAGCCTTCTTGGCGGCGGCCTTCTTGGCCGGTGCCTTCTTGGCTACTGCCTTCTTGGCCGGAGCCTTCTTGGCGGCTGTTGCCACTTTCCCTCCTTGGGACTCAACATTGAATCAATCTGGGGCCTTCATCGACGGTTACGTCGACTTGCATTTTGCAATAAGGAACCGCGTTGAAGAGCGTGAACTCGTCCGTCCATCTGCCAACTTCCCAGTTGTACGATGGCCGATCGCAGTGCACGGTTCTTATGCGGAAAGACGATGTTCGCTGTCGTCATCGGCGACGATTCGTATTTCGTCTAACGCTTCCGTAGAAGAACAAGTAAAAGTTCACTCGGTTCATCCACCAATGTCAAGCATTTCGACGCAATCCGCGACAATTGTTTTTTGTGACTTCGAGCGCCAGCATCTATCTCGGACGAACTCAACACGGCGACGCGACGAGTGGTGACGAACGATCGACGTTGGTGATCGGTCCGAGCCGCAGTGGCAAGACGTCATCGATCATCATTCCGAATCTCTTGCTCACGACTCGCTCGGTCGTTGTCACGTCGACTAAGTCCGACGTGGTGACCGCGATGGCCAACCGTCGAAGCGACGGCGCAACGTTGCTCTTCGATCCGTCAGGCACGGTGCCAACGCCTCGAGGTGTGACGCGCATCGGCTACTCGCCCGTCAACCAATCGCATGTCTGGGACGGCGCCGTGCTCGCCACGCGTTCTCTCGTCGACGTCGCGAGACGATCGCACCGCGAGCGGAGCGATGATCACTGGACTGAACGGGCTTTCTCCCTGGTCGCCCCGCTAATTCACGCGACGGCGCTTCGCGGTGATTCACTCGGCCAGCTCGCGACCGCGATAGATCAGCGCCACGGTGACGACGCGCTGGCCACGTTGCGTGATCGCTACGGCGATGGCCACGCTTCGGTCGCATTGCTGCAGGGAATCATGGAGACCGACGAGCGAGAACGATCAGGAATCTGGTCAACGGCATCGGGCCTCTTCGCCGGTCTGCGCACTGACGCGGCTCGCGCCGCTGCCCGCGGCGCACCGCTCGACGTCGACGAGTTTCTTCGCGCCCCTCATCAACTACACATCGTGTCGCCAAGTCGATTCCAAGCGGTGTCCACACCGCTCATTGTCGGACTGATCGAACAGATCGTTCATGCGACCTACGACAGGCACGCCGACGGCGCGAGGTTGCTCTTGGCGCTCGACGAGTTGGCGAACGTCGCGCCGCTGCCGCGGCTCGCCGGCATCGTCTCCGAAGGCGGTGGGCAAGGAGTCTTGACGCTCGCGTGTCTCCAAGACTTGAGCCAAGCTCGCGCCCGATGGGGCGCGATTGCCGATGGGTTCGTCTCACTGTTCCCAACGACCGTCGTCCTGCCCGGCATCGCCGACCGCCAAACCCTCGAGCTGCTGCAACGTCTCGCGGGCCGCTCGCTGGTGCCCACGACGTCGATCCACCGGGGCCGGCGGCGAAACACCACCTACGCGACGAGCTGGGTCGAACGCGACCGAGCCACCATTGGCGACTTGGCCACTGGGCGACCTGGCTGGGCGCTTGGCATAGACTGTGACAATTCGATGCGATGGATCGCCCTCACCCCGGCTCACCGCTCCGAGCGATTTCGCGATTCGCGAAGTCCCGAGATACTCGCCCGGTCCAGGTAGCGGTCCTCGTCGATTGCGGCGCGCTCGTGGGCGAGTGTCCGACTCAGCTCGGGAACCAGGCGGCGGGCCTGGACGAGACGCAACGGCCGCTCGTCGAGACCGTGCGCGGTGCGCAGGTGTGGGTGCACGGCGTCGATTGCCGCTCCGACCACGGACGCCTCGGCCCCGAAGGTCGACGCGTCGGCGAACGCCCGAACGAGATCCCGGCGCGTAATTCGAGTCGCCCCCTCGAAGGCCGCCGCATACCCGTGGGCGTCGAAGCTACGACGAGGTGGCTCCACCGGCGCGCTGATCGGCTCGAATTGGCCCAGGTCCGCGTGCCATCGCGCCAACACCTGGTCGCGAGACCACGTACCCTTCGCACCGCGATCGCCGGCGTGGCCACCCCAAATGGCCCGGTAGCCCTCATCCAGGCCCGACACACCCTCGACGCCGGCGAAGCTGCGCCACGCGGTGTGCGACGTTCGCTGATTGACCGCCCAGCGCAAGGTCGCCCGATAGATCGCGTCAGCTGCGGGCAGGTGAGTGAACAGCGAACGCGAATCAGCGACCGTCGACTCGTTGTTGGGACGAGCGCCGACGAGGACGTGGTCGTGCACGTGCGGTTCGCCCGCGCGATTGATTCCGTGGGTGAATCCGACGACTCGGTCCCAGCGGGCGGGGCGAAGGTACGCCCCGTCATCGAAACGATGGCGAACCACGAGCGCGCGGTCCTCGAGGTAGTTCAGCGCAGCGAGGACCCCCTCACGATGGGCGCTGACGACGTCGGCCGCGCTCGACTCGTCCAGGGCGACGAGAATCGAGAGCGGGCGGGGCGCCGCCACGACGATGTCATAGCCAACGACGCTGGCCCGTGCACTCGTCTGCAACACGCTCGCCACGTCGAGGCTCGACTGGGCGTCTCCGTTGCCTCGGAGCCACCAGCCCGCGTCGCCGCGGCGAACGCCGGCCAGTTCGTCGCCGCGATCCTGTACCAAGTAGTCAACGTCGGTCGACCGACGTACGAAGACGTGAATCATCGTGGACCTCCGCGGCCCAACGGTCGCTACGACAGCAAAGCTCGTATCTGGCGGGCGAGATCGCGACCGGCGTCGGCGAATTCGGGTGTCGCGACGACCGCGCCCGGTCCGGCCTGGACCATGAGGTGGTCGAGGAACGTCCGATCTGCAACCCGGAACCGCACCGCGTGACGTCCGTCGTCGAGCGCGCGCCATTGGGCGTTCGGCAGGGGCTCGAAGATCCAACGCGACGACGCCTCGACCACGACCACGACGTCGCTGCCCGACTCGCCAACGGCCGTGAGCCAGTTCGGCACCGGGTCGGCGGCGCGTGGTTCGTCGGCTGGCGACTTGGCCACGACGTCATTAATTCGATCGACGCGGAACGTCCGCCACGCCCCTCGCGTCAGGCAGAACGCACGGACGTAGGCGTGGCCGTTGAGTACGCGGATCTCACGCGGTTCGATGGTGCGCTCCTGGGACTCGTCCGCGGTCGCGGGCGTGTAGTGGATCTTGATCCGCTCGCCCGACTCGATGGCGCCGCGCACGACGTCGAGCAACTGCTCGGAATTCGTGTTTTCGACGCGAACTTGGGACCCGATCGCCGACTCGATCTTCTCGATCGCCGAGTGCACCTCCGGGGCGTCATAGATACGCGACGCCTCTCGCAGGGCGATGTTCAGTTCGAACAACTCGCGCCAGGTCAGGGTCGCCAAGTCGGCCGCGTCAGTTTCGACGCCATACTCGGCCCGGTAGAGCGAGTCGTCCTCGGCCTCATTCTCCCAGTCGTCGCACTCCTTGATCACGTGGGCCGGGAAGCCGTACCGTCCGTGCAGCGGCTCGAAGGACACCAGTCGGTCCATCACGTGTCGGACCACGTCCGCTGGGAGGTCGAAACGCCTCGACAGTTCGCTGATGCGCAGCCCGTCGCCGCTGAGGTGCACGGCGTGCAGCAACTGCAGGGCTTGACCGAGCGCGTCAGTGGTCGTGACCGGGTCGAACCTCACCCCGTCGAGTGCCGGCACGGCGCCCCGATTCACGCCACCGAGCCACGTCGCCAATTCGACCTTCAGGATCTTGGGGCTCACCAATCGCACCCGAGCGCCGGCGTTCACCACGAAGCGCAGCGCCTCGCGCAAGTTGTCGAACGAGAGCCCTACTTCGCGCAGCCCGCCCTTCTTGGTCGCGGCGATAGCGCTCGGGTACTCACGCGTGAGTAGTGAGGCGTAGTCCGCCGAGGTCACGACCACCACGTCGACGGGCTTGAGGGTGCGCGAGTACTCGGGGCGCCACGCGGCCGCAACCGCGCGAATGGCGTCATCGGACTCGAAGGACTCGGAACGCACCACGGGCATCGAGGTGATGCGAGTCATTCGGTAGCCCTTGACCTCGGCGGTGCCGCGAACCCGGGCGACGAGGTAGGTGGCACCGTTGATCACGCGAAGCGCGAGCGGCTCAACCACCCGTAACTTGTTGGCCGAGGACTGGTAGTCAAAGGCAAGGACGCGGCCCAGACGCAAGGCCCGCAACACGGGGTTGTAGTAGTTCGAGAACTCGAGCCCGGTGTCGGGCGCGGGACCCTCGTCAAAGAGGCTGAATGCGCCGGAGCGACCGAAACCACAGAGGCGCAACGCGAGTCGAACCACGCGCTGCTCGGCTTCGGTCAGCGCGAGTGGCGGTGCGTACATCGCATCGGACTCGACCCAGTAACCGACGCTGCCGTCACCGAGCACGACCGTCTCGATCTGCATGCCCAGCTCGCGAATCTTCGCCTTGTCGCGTTCGAACTTCTGCCGGGTGGCGACGTCGCCGCCCTGGTAGGCGCGAACCTTGCGCGGGCCGCTCGACTTCACGGGATACTCGTCGATCAGGAGCTCAGACACGATGGTCTCTTGGGTCAGCGGACGTTGCTGGGTGGCACTCTGCAGCAGCAGCGCCAGCGCGACCAGACGCTCGCGACTCTCTTCGACCGCGTTTCGAATCATCGTTGGATCCTCGTGATCGCCGGGCAACCGACGGGCAAGTCCGTCACGACCGAGACGGCTCGTCGTCGCGGCGCCACACACCGGCTCGACCGCCCGACTTCTCCCACAGGGCAACGGCTTCGATGGTCATCGTGCGGTCGATCGACTTGCACATGTCATAGACGGTCAGCGCGGCCATCGTCACGGCGGCCAGAGCCTCCATTTCGACGCCCGTTCGGTCGATGGTGTCAACACTCACCTCGACGTCAATGTGCGCGTCGGCGATCGTGAAATTCACGTAGACGTTGCCGACGAGGACGGGGTGGCACATGGGCAGCAGCGTCGCCGCCTGTTTGGCGGCCTGGATACCGGCCACTCGCGCCGTGGCCAGCACGTCGCCCTTGTTGACGGCGTTGGCCGCGACCGCCGAGGTTGTGGTCGCAAGCATGTTGATGCGACAACGCGCCAACGCGCGTCTCGCCATCACTTCGGTTGGCCCGATTTCGCGCGGGAATGTCCCGTCGTGGGGTGTTCGTCGGAGTTGGTGGAAGTCGTCCACGGCGCAATGCTACCGAGCCACGGCTGAGACCCGCGACGCCTCCGGTACACTGGATCGGTTATCTCGTCTGCGGGAGTACCGACGTATGCCAACCTACGAATACGAGTGCCAAGCGTGTCATGAGCGGGTCGAGGCCGTCCAGCGATTCTCGGACCCGGCGCTCACAACGTGCGAACTCTGCGGGGGCGAGCTGCGCAAGGTTTTCTCGGCCGTGGGCATCGTCTTCAAGGGCAGCGGATTTTACAAGAACGACAGCCGCTCAAGCACGGCAACGTCGACGCCCAGCGCGAGCGCCGACTAGCCGATCGTCCGCGGTCGAACGCCAGCCGCGCTGGCCGTGGCCGGGACACCGGTGGCGGCTCGCGACCCCCCCCCCCCCCCCCGGCTGCGGACTGGTCGATCGGTACTGGAGTCGTACCGGCCGGTAGTCTGACTGGGTGATACTTCCGTCGATCGAGAGTCCGGCAGACCTGAAGGGCCTCTCCTACGACCAGCTCTACGAGTTGAGCGGCGAAATCCGGAACTTCATCATCGAGACGGTGACCACCACGGGCGGGCACCTCGGATCGAACCTCGGCGTGGTGGAGCTGACTATCGCGCTGCACCGAGTCTTTGACTCGCCCAACGACATCTTGCTCTGGGACACTGGCCACCAGGCCTACGTGCACAAGCTGCTGACCGGTAGGCGCTACGGCTTCAAGCACCTGCGCCAGCGCGACGGAATCTCGGGCTACCCCAACCGCTCCGAGAGTCCCCACGACTGGATCGAATCGTCGCACGCTTCGACCGCCCTCTCCTACGCTCACGGACTGTCCGTCGCGATGGAGCAGCGCAAGGAGCTCATCGGCCACGGCGGCAAACGGCACATCGTCGCCGTCGTCGGCGACGGATCGCTCACCGGCGGCATGGCCTACGAGGCACTGAACAACCTCGGCCACTCCAACCAGCGCGTCGTCATCATCTTCAACGACAACGGACGAAGCTATGCGCCGACCATCTCCAAGCTCTCCGAGTCGCTCACGAACCTGCGCCTCAATCGGACGTACCTGACCATGCGCGACCGGCTGCGCCGGTTGGTTCCCCACCTGCCCCGAGTGGGCAAGGCGGCCTACCGAGGGATCGACGGGTTCACCTCGGTCGTCCGCGAGTTCGTGACGCCGCACACGTTCTTCGAGAACCTCGGCGTCCGCTACGTTGGGCCGATCGACGGGCACAACATCGAATCCCTCGAGACGACGATCCGCAGCGCCGCGAAGTGGGATGGGCCGATCCTGATTCACGTCATGACCCAGAAGGGTCGAGGCTATGAACCGGCGGTCACCGACGACCTACGGATGCACGACTTCAAACTGCCACCTCGACTGAACGACGAGGAGGTGCCGCCGCAGTCCTTCACCGAGGCGTTCAGTAACGCGCTCGTGACTCTCGCCGGGGTCGACGACCGCATCGTCGCCATCACCGCCGCGATGGCCGGGCCAACCGGGCTCATGCAGTTCCAGGAGCGGTTCCCCGAGCGGTTCTTTGACGTCGGGATCGCCGAGCAGCACGCGGTTACGGCCGCGGCCGGTATGGCGATGGGCGGGCTCAAGCCCGTGGTGGCGGTGTACTCCACGTTCTTCAGCCGCGCCTTCGACCAGGCACACCTCGACGTCGGCCTGCTGAACCTCCCGGTCGTCTTCGTCTTCGACCGAGCGGGGATCACCGGCGACGATGGCCCGAGTCACCACGGACTCCTCGACATCGCCCTGTGTCTCGCGATCCCCAACGTGACCATCTTCGCGCCCTCGAGCGCCGAGGAGGTTCCCGGGATGCTCGCGACCGCGCTCTCGATGTCGACGCCCACGGCCCTTCGCTTCCCCAAGACGCTCCCCCAACCCTTTGACGGCGCGATCGGCAGCGGCCTCCAGGCACGAGAAGTGCTGCGCGGCGACGGGTCGCTGTGCGTGCTCGCCGTCGGCAAGATGGCACCCAGTGCCATGGCGGCGATCGCCGCCATGGGGTCAAGCCGCGGTCGCGTGACCCTCTACGACGTGCGCGTCCTGCCACCGGACCCGTCGATGATCGATGACGCGCTGGCTCACGAGCGCATCATCACCGTGGAGGACGGCACCCGCCACGGCGGCGCTGGCACGCTGATGGTCGCCGCCGTGCGTGATCGTGCCCAAGAGCTCGGGCAGTCGTTTCCCACGACGAGGATTCTTGGCGTGCCGCGCGCCTTCCTCGAGCACCACCGACCGGATCTCCTGCTCGCCGAGCTGGGTCTCGACCCGGCCGGACTGACCGAAGCCTTCACGCGAATGCTCGACGACAAGCCCGAGTTCCCCCGGCCGCTGCCCGAGGCGCCGCACTCGAAGTACTTGTAACCGCCGACGCCGTCTCCAGATACCCTGAGACCCATGTCGTATCTCGTGAACCGATCCGAGTCCGAATGGCGAGCCATGCTCGACCCCGACCGCTACGCCGTCCTGCGTGAAGCCGCGACCGAGCCGCCCTTTTCGGGGTCGCTGCTCGACGTGGACGACGCTGGCGTCTTCACGTGCGGCGGCTGCGGGCAGCGACTCTTCACCTCGGACCAGAAGTTCGACTCGCACTGCGGCTGGCCGAGCTTTGACGCGTGCGAGCCGGGCACCATCGTGGAGCGACCGGATCACTCACTCGGTCGCGTCCGCACCGAGATCCTCTGTGCCGCCTGCGGCGGGCACCTCGGTCACGTCTTTGACGACGGCCCGACGCCGACTGGCCTTCGCTACTGCGTCAACTCGCTCGCGATCGACTTCGACCCGGACCGCGAATAGGTCCCTAGACGTCTAGGAAGCGGCGGATCGCCAGACCCGAGCCGACCGAGCCGATCACGACGCCCACGATGAGCACCACGAGGTTGGTGCCCACGAGGGCCGTTGTGTCCAGCTGGAACTCGTTGTGCAGTGGGTACCAGGTATGCAGCGCGGTCACCGCGAGCACGGCCACGAGCGACCCCAGCAGGCCCTGGATGAATCCCTCGGTGATGTAGGGGATGCGGATGAACCAGTTGGTCGCCCCCACCAACTTCATCACCGAGACCTCGCGACGCCGGGCGAAGATCGCCATGCGGATCGTGTTCAAGATGAGTACCGTGGCCGAGAGCAGCAGCACGCCGGCCAGCGCCAGGAACACGATCTGCAGGATTCGAATCGCGCTGTTCATCTGTCGGATCTGCTGCTCGGGCGCGGTGACGTTGTAGACGCCGGGCTCGTTCTTGAACGTCGACATCACGACGAAGGCGTCCGAGGGCACCGTGGGCACGCAACGGAACGACGACGGCACGTTCGAGACCGACAGCACCGACCACTCGGACTGGGGCAGGATGCGCTTGGCCTCTTGGTAGTCCTGGGCCTGGGTGTTGAACGTGCAGTCCTTCACGATGGGCATCGTCGCGAGTTGGCTCCTGACGTTGGCGAGCTGACTCGCGCTCGCGTTGGGCTGCATCCAGACCGTCACCCGGGTTCCCTGCTCCCACTGTGCAGACGCCTGCGCCGCGCTCTGCTTGAGCAGCAGCGCCGCGCCCACCAGGGACAACGAGACCGCGACGGTCAACACGGCCGCGATCGTCATCATCCGGTTGCGCCAG
>JAJZSM010000019.1 GCA_021849765.1 Actinomycetes bacterium
TACGACCTGGTGGTCATCCGCTCGACCTGGGACTACGTGGCGCGACGTGAGGACTTCCTTGCCTGGGCGCGCTCGATCAAGCACCTGGCCAACCCCTACTGGGCGGTCGAATACTCCTCGGACAAGCACTACCTGGCCGACCTCGCCGCGCGCGGCCACCGGGTCGTCGAGACGGTCTTCTGTGACGTGGGCGACGAGCCGCGCTTCGGCGAGGGTGACGTCGTCGTCAAGCCGGCCGTCGGTGCGGGCTCGGGCGACGCCGCGCGCTACCGCGCCCACGAGCACGACGCCGCGCGCCGCCACGTCGAGGCGCTGCACCGCGAGGGTCGCGACGCGCTGATCCAGCCCTACGTGTCGAGCGTGGACACTCGCGGCGAGCGGGCCGTCATCGTGATCGACGGACAGGTCACCCACGCGATGACCAAGGCCGCCATGCTCAACGTGGAGGAGTCCGTTCGCACCCCCCAGTTCCGCCGCGAACAGATGAGTCGGGCCGACCTCGAGCCCGAGGTGCGCGACTACGTCGAGGACCTGCTCGGTGACGAGCGTTTCAGTGACCTGCTTTATGCGCGCGTGGACCTCGTCGCGACCGACGCGGGGTGGGCGCTCATGGAGCTCGAGCTCGTCGAGCCGAACCTCTTTCTCACCTACGACGAGACGGCGGCGGACCGCCTCGCCTCGGCGATCGCGCGAATCGCCTAGCGACGCCACACGATGGTGTCCCCAGCCGACCAAGGGTCGCAACGCTCCAAGGAGCGGCGCGTCGACGACACGTTGTTGTACCTGGTGAACAGAATGTTCTTGGTCGCGTTCTGGAGTACGACATAACCCGCGACGCTATGCGCCGCACAGCCAGACCCCCTTCAGCCTCGGCGGGCAGGAGACCTGGCGCATCACGACCATCCGAGGCGAACCGCCCCGAGGTCGCAGCGCAGGAGAGCGATCACCGCCGCCGCGGCGGACGTGCTCGGTGTGCTGTCGTCACGGCGGCCCTCGCGCGAGGTTCTCGGCGTCGCATCAGTCCTCGTCGAGCGCGACCCCGACACCGGGACCCACTACGACGCGGCGGTTGTCGCGTTGGGCACGACCCCGGGTGCGGAGCGCATCGCGACTTGCGGTCTGTACCGAATCGTCACGAGGTCCTCGACGTAGGTGTGATGCTCCTGTGAGCGTCTATTCTCGGACCATGAGTTCGAAGTTGCGTCGCGCCTCGATCGCGAATCGATTGTTGAACTCGGGTGAGGCCACGATCGCGGATCTCGCGGCCATGTTCAGTACCTCAGAGATGACCATCCGCCGTGACCTCAAGTTGCTGGAGGACGAGGGGCTGGCCCGACGGATTCGTGGCGGGGCCATCTCCGCGCGCAGTCGTTCGTACCAGCCCCCGATTCTGCAACGGATGAACCAGGAGCCCGACGCGAAGCGGCTCATTGGTGAGGTTGCCGCGGAGCAACTTACCCCCGGGGAGACGGCCATCATCGACGGCGGAACGACGACGTTGCAGATGGTGCGCTCGATCAATCCGGCCATCGCGCTCACCATTATCACGAGCTCGTTGCTCATCGCGACCGAACTCGACTCGAAGCCCCAGATCACGACCATGGTGACGGGCGGAACGTTGCGCAACGGGGAGATGAGTCTCGTCGGCTCGCGGGCCGAGGACGCCTTCGAGTATTTGAACTGCGACAGCGTGTTCATCGGCGCCGCGGGCCTCTCAGCCGCCCAGGGGATCACTGAGTACAACATGGAAGACACCCAGATCAAGCAGGCGGCAATCCGCTCGAGCCGGCGGGTCGTCGTGCTCGCCGACGCCTCGAAGATGGGTCAAGTCGCCTTCGTCAACGTCGCGCGGTTCGATCAGATCGATCTCATCATCACTGACGCATCCCCCGAGGACCCGACGATTCGCTCAGCCGCCGAGTTGGGCGTCGAGATCATCCACGTGTGAGGCCGCGCACGACTAGCACGTCGAGAACTCGGGGCCCGTGCACACCCTCGACGCGACGTAGTTCGATGTCGCTCGTCGCCGAGGGACCGCTAATCCAGGTGGTCGGTCGAGCGGCGTCGAGCAGTGTCATGACGTCGGGAACGTCCGCGACGATCTGATCCTCCCCGACGACGACAATGTGGTGGTCGGGAATGAGGGTGATGATCCGGCGTCCCTCGTCGGGCCCTGCGTTGAGCACGATAGTGCCGGTCTCGGCGATTGCGCCCCGGCAGGCGGTGATCACGGTCGAGGTCGTCTCCAGGGTGGTGGCGTCGATACCGTCGTCGACGACGACGTCGCCGTTGAACCCTTCGGTCCAGCGCTGCACGCGTTCGCTCGGCACCACGACCGAACGTGACGATCGCTGGTTGAGCAGGGCCACTATCGTCGCGCCGAGCTCATCGGCGTTGATGACCGTCGCGGTGGCGCGATAGTCGTTCACCCGACCGGTGAACGACTCGAGGATGTCACCCACGGGGCGCTCCCGTCGGTACGCGCGCGGGACGGTAACCGGCGCGACGTGCTCGTTCGCGGTGTCGATGGCGGCGAGAATGGCGGAGCGCGCGTCGGTGTGCAATGCGGTCGTGGCGCGCGTCGGGGATGACGTTTGCCGCTGCAACGAGCGCGCTCGCGTCGCCGCGGTCGTCACCGGCCGACCCGACCGGCGCCACCAGGTGGCAAAGGACGGACCGTTCGGTAGGGGCGCGCGGCGGAACCTCGTCCAGCCGTCGAGCCAGCCGGGGGCGCGCACTCGGCCCCGGGTGAGCGTGTTGAGCGCGGTGCCGAGCGCGGTGGCGAGGCGTAGTCGGGCGGGGTTCGAGAAGAGCCAGGCAGCGCCGGACATCACGAGTCGCTCCTGGCTAGCGCCGGACTTGTTCGCGACGACCTCGCCGCGCAGGTGCACGAGCAGCTTGGGGATGTCGATGCGCACGGGGCACACCTCGAAGCAGGCGCCGCAGAGTGTCGACGCGTAGGGCAGCGAGGCCGCAACCTCGTCGCTCGCCACGTGGTCGAGCTGGGGCGTGAGAACGGCGCCGATCGGGCCGGGGTAGACCGAGCCGTAGGCGTGGCCGCCGACGCGCTCGTAGACCGGGCAGACGTTGAGACAGGCCGCGCAACGCACGCAGCGCAACGCCTCACGCCCGACCCGGTCGGCCAGAGCCTTCGAGCGGCCATTGTCGAGCAGGACGACGTGGAACTGTTGGGGGCCGTCGCCGGGCGTAACGCCAGTCCAGGTCGAGTTGTAGGGGTTCATCCGCTCGCCGGTCGCCGAGCGTGGCACGAGCTGGAAGAAAACGTCGAGGTCACTGAAGCTCGGTACCACCTTGTCGATGCCCGCGATGGTGATCAAGGTGTCGGGCAGGGTGAGGCACATGCGCCCGTTGCCCTCGGACTCGATGATGGCGACCGAGCCGGTCTCGGCGACGAGGAAGTTGGCGCCTGAGACCCCGACCTCGGCGGCGAGGAATCGTTCACGCAGGTGGGACCGCGCGGCCCGAGCGAGCTCGTCGGGGGCGTTGGAGAGGGTGGCGGGAGCCGGACGGCCCCATTCGCCCATGTGTTCAAGGAAGATGGTGCGGACCTCGTCGCGGCTGCGGTGGATCGCCGGAACCACGATGTGGCTCGGCAAGTCATCACCGAGCTGGATGATCAACTCCGCGAGGTCGGTCTCGTAGGCGCGAACCCCGTCGAGTTCGAGCGCCTGGTTCAACTCGATCTCGGCCGTCGTCATGGACTTGATCTTCACCACGTCGTGCGCGCCACTCGCTTCGACCAGTGTGCGCACGATCGAACGCGCCTCAGCCGCGTCGCGAGCCCAGTGCACATGGCCCCCAGCGCGGGTCACGTTGTTTTCGAACTGGACGAGCAGGTCCGACAGCTGCGCCAAGGTCTGGTTCTTGATGGCCTCACCGGCGAGTCGCAGGTCCTCCCACGTCTCGAGTTCGGCGACACGCAGATTGCGCTTGGCGCGGATGGTCGTGGTCGCGTTGGCGAGGTTCTTACGCAACTGAGGGTTAGCGAGCGCGACGCGGGCGCCTTCGGTGAAGTTCGGCGAGCCAGTGAAACTGCGGGTCATCGCGGCTCACCACTCGAGGCGAGAATCTCGGCCAGGTGGATCGTCTGGAACGGTGGCGGGTTCTCGCCGTGGGCGGCGACACCACCGATGTGGGTCAGGCACGAGTTGTCTGTCGCACAGAGGTACTCTGCGCCTGAACTCGCCACGTCGGCGACCTTGTCGACGCCCATCGAGGCCGAGACGTCGGGGTTCTTCAGGGAGAAGAGCCCCCCGAAGCCGCAGCAACTATCGGGGCGCTCGAGCTCGACGAGTTCAATACCTGAGACCGCGCGAAGCAGTCGCAGCGGCCGGTCGCCAACCCGTTGGGCGCGCAGCGAGTGACACGTCGGATGGTAGGCGACCCGGTGCGCGAATTGGGCGCCGACGTCCTCGACGCCGAGCACGTCGACCAGGAGTTCGGTGAACTCGTACACGCGCGGTGCGAACTCACGGGCCCGCGCGGCGAGGTCGTGGTCGCCCTCGTCGTCGGCGACGTCGGCCCAGAGGTCGCGCATCGTCACCGTGCAGGAGCCCGAGGGCACGACGATTGCTTCAGCGCGCGAGAAGCTCGAGAGTACCGACTCGGCGAGCGCGAGTCCCTCGCGGCGGTAGCCCGCGTTGAGGTGCATCTGGCCACAGCACGTCTGGGGTTCGGGGAAGACGACCTCGTGGCCGAGACGTTCGAGCACCGTGACGACCGCGCGACCGGTGCGCGGGTAGATCGCGTTGTTCATGCAGGTAACGAAGAGGGCGATCCGCACGGTACTCCTCAGGTCGGTTGTGCCACTCGATTGTAGAGTCCGCGTACCCGACTGTCAGGTGGAATGACCACAAAATGTGATAATGATGTCACGTCCTGTGAGATTTGTGTTAAAAACGGGGCCACGCCGGTCGCCGCCAGGTGATGGGTGCGGTGAATTAGCGTGGCGACGAACCGAAGGGGGACGGTGACGTGATGGCAACCAACGAAGGTGGTGTCGACGGCGTGCCGGTCGACCCCGTCCTCGAACTGCGAGACGTTTCCAAGTCGTTCGGACCGGTCGTGGCGCTCGCGCATGGCTCGATCCAACTGTTCGCGGGCGAGGCGCACGCGCTACTCGGCGAGAACGGCGCCGGCAAGTCGACGATGGTCAAGATCATGTCGGGCGTCTACTCGCCCGACAGCGGCGAGATCCGAGTGGACGGCGACCCGCACCGTTTCGAAGGACCCCACGAGAGTCAAGACGCCGGTATCGCCGTGATCTACCAAGAGCCGACGCTGTTCGATGACCTCACCGTCGCCGAGAACATCTTCCTCGGCCGCCAACCGCTGCGCACACTGCGACGCATCGACAAGCGGGAGATGAAGCGCCGTTCGATCGAGATCTTTGAGCGTCTCGGTGTCCAGATCGACCCGACTCGGTTGGCGCGGGGGCTCTCCGTCGCCGACCAGCAGATGGTGGAGATCGCGAAGTCGCTCTCACGCGACGCCCGGATTCTGATCATGGATGAACCAACGGCGGCGCTCAGCCCGGCTGAGGTCGACCGACTGTTCGACGTCGTCGCGACACTGCGCCAGCACGGCGCGGCGATCCTGTTCATCTCGCATCGCCTTGAAGAGGTCTTCGCCATGTGCCAACGGGTGACGATTATGCGCGACGGGGAGTTCGTGCGCACCGACCCGATCGAGTCCCTGACGATCGACGAAGTCGTGCGCTCGATGGTCGGTCGCGAGTTGGGATCGCTCTTCCCAAAGTCCGTCATCGAAGCGGGAGCTGAGGTGCTGCGTGTCGAGCGTCTGACGCGCGAGGGCGTGTTCACGGACATCTCCTTCGAAGTACGCGCGGGTGAGATCGTCGCGCTGGCTGGATTGGTGGGATCGGGGCGTACGGAGGTGGCCCGGGCCATCTTCGGGATCGATCACTACGACGCCGGCCACGTCTACATGCACGGCAGCCTCGTGCGGGCGAACTCGCCGGTGCGGGTGATGCGCGCGGGGATCGGGTACGTACCCGAGGACCGACGCCAGCAGGGGCTCGTCATGGAGTACGGCATCGACCACAACATCGCGCTCGCCACGATGCGCGGCCTTCGAGACGGACCGTTGCTGCTGCGCGGTCGCGAGCGGACCCTCGCGCGGGAGTGGGCGCTCAAGTTGCAGTTGAAGTACGGGGCCCTCTCGGACGCGGTGAACACGCTGTCGGGTGGCAACCAGCAGAAGGTCGTGCTCGCCAAGTGGTTGGCGAGCCAGCCGTCGTTGATCATCGTGGACGAGCCGACGCGCGGGATCGACGTGGGGACCAAGTCCGAGGTCCATCGGATCATCGATGGTCTGGCCGCCAACGGGGTCGCCGTGCTGATGATCTCCTCGGAGCTTCCCGAGGTGCTGGGGATGGCCGACCGGGTACTCGTGATGCGAGAGGGTCGGTTGGCCCAGACCATCGATCGCAGCGCGGCGACCGAGACGTCCATCATGATGGCCGCGACCGGGCAGGGGCAGTCGTGACCACGAGCACTCCTCTTGCAATCACGAGCCGTCGCCACCGGGTGGCCCAGACCATCGCGCGTACGCGCGAACTGGCCATCGTCGTCATCATCCTCGTCGTCTTTTTCGCCACGTCGATGAAGACGTCGGGCTTCGCGAACCTCACGTCAATCCAACAGATCTTGACCAACGCGTCGCTGCTGCTGCTGCTCGCGGTCGGCGAGACGGCCGTCATCGTCACGCGAAACGTCGACCTGTCAGTCGGATCGACCCTGGGCATGTCGGCGTTCTTGGTGGGGGACCTTTACACCCACGTCCCGAACGCCTCGATCTGGCTCGCTTTCGGCGTCGGCGTCGGCGTCGGCGTGGTCGCAGGGCTGCTCATCGGCATCATCGTCGCATTCGCCAAGGTGCCCAGCCTCGTCGTGTCGCTCGCCGCCCTCTACATCATCCGCGGCGTGCTCAACACCATCGGACTGGGAATCCAGATCGAACCGTCGGCGATCCCGATGTCGCTCCAGAAGATTGGCTTCGAGACGGTGGCGGGCGTGCCGTGGATCTTCGTCATCGCAATGGGCATCGCCATCATCGCCGCCTACGCGATGCGAACGTTCCGTTCGAGTCGCGAGCTCTACGCGATCGGGTCGAACCCGGACGCCGCGCGCCTCGCCGGCGTGCCCGTCGCGCGACGGGTTCTCAGCGCGTTCGTCCTCAGTGGTGCTCTCGCCGGGCTGGGTGGCGTGTTGTTCCTGTCGGAGTTCGCCACCGTCAACGCGACCGCCGGAACGGGCTACGAGTTGCTGGTGGTCGCCTCGTGCGTGATCGGTGGCGTGGCGATCTTCGGGGGAAGCGGCACGGCAATCGGCGCCGCCTTCGGCGCGATCCTGCTCCAGGTGATCAACCAGTCGCTCGTGGTGGTCAACGTGTCACCGTTCTGGGATCAAGCTCTCGCGGGGGCCCTCATCCTCATCACTATCGCCTTCGACCGCATCGTGAGCAACCGCGCGGCGCTGGCCCTTCGACTCAAGGGAGTGAGCAATGGCTGAGGTCGCCACCGAACTGGTCTCGGACCCGGGCCACGCCGCCACGACGTCGTCGCGACGGTCGTGGCGTTCGCTCGCGCGTTGGGAACTAGCCCTCGTCGTGCTTCTGGGGTACTCGCTGTACTACGGCGCCACCACGACCACCAACTTCTTCTCGCGAGACACGGTGTTCTTCGCCGGAATCAACTTCGGACTCATCGCGATCATGGCCCTGCCCGAGACGTTCATCATCATGACCGGTGAGATCGACCTCTCGGTGGCGGCGATGCTCGGCCTCGCGAGCTCGGCCTACGGCTACCTCTACATGCACCACGTTCCGGTGGTCGTAGCGGTGCTGATCGTGCTCGTGGTAGGCGCCGCGGGCGGTGCCCTCAACGGGTACCTGGTCACCGCGGTGGGCCTGCCGTCGATCGCGGTGACCATCGGGACCCTGACGATGTTCCGAGGGATCGCCGAGGTGATCTTGGGAACCAACGAGGTCTCAAACTTCAACGGTCCCTGGACCGGTATCGGAACGAACTCCATCCCCGGGACGCCGTTCTCCTACACCTTCGGGATCTTCATCGTGCTCGCCATTGTCGCGACGGTCGTCTTGCACTTCACGACGACCGGCCGCTCGATCGTCTCGATTGGACTGCAGCAAGAAGCGGCGTTCTTCTCGGGCGTCCGGGTCAAGCGGATCAAGTTCCTGCTCTATACGGTCTCGGGGCTCATCTGTTCATTCACGGGCCTGCTCTACACGTACCAGACGAACACGGCGCGCTACGACGCGGCCCTGGGCATGGAACTCAACGTCGTGGCGATCGTGCTGTTTGGCGGAATCTCAATCTTCGGGGGCAAGGGCACGATGCCCGGTGTCATCCTCTCGGTGATCGCCGTGGGGACCTTCGATCAGGTGCTGACGATCAAGAACGTCTCGTCCCAGTCCCAGAGCGTGGTCTTTGGTGTCTTGTTGCTCGCGAGCGTGCTGCTGCCGAACTCGGCCCGGGGATACCGCGCGTTGCGCGCGCGGGCCGCCCGGCGTCGCTCGGTGATGACCGGATCTAACAGCAGACCCTCGTGATCAGGGCCTTCTTACGCGCCATTTTGTCACATTCTGATGCACAACTTGTGACATTCTGTGATAATTTCTGTGAAGCATCGACCGTCGGGAGATCGTTTCGACGCTGCGCAGTTCCAACAACCACAAAAGATGTAAGGGGGAACATGAAGTTCGGTTCAAGTAAGCGGGGGACATCGCAGCGACTCATCGTCGCGGCCTCGATCCTCAGTCTCGTCGGTGGGCTGGCCAGCGTGCCGGCAGGTGCGTCGGGAAAGATCGCGGCCAAGGGCGTCGTGTACATCATTCCCAAGGACACAACGAATCCGTACGAGGTGATTGCGGACAATGGGGTGAAGGCCGCACTGGCGACCCAGGGTTGGACAGGCGTGGTCAACTCAGGGACCGTCGACACCGCCGCAGCCCAGGAGCCGGCGATCCAGGCGGCGATCGCCGCCAAGGCCAAGGCGATCGTGATTGCAGCGAACGACCCGTCCGCACTGTGCCCGACGCTGGCCAAGGCGTACGCCGCGGGCATCAAGATCGTCGGGTTCGACTCGGACAACTACTGCGCGCACAACCTCTTCATCAATCAGGCCAATACGGCGACCATCGGTGCGTCCGAAGTCTCATTGCTCGCCCGTGAGATCCACCAGAAGGGCCAGATTGCGATTCTGTCAGCCGCGGCCACCGCGACGAACCAGAACGCGTGGATCCAATACATGAAGGTGGAGCTGAAGAAGTTCCCGAAGATGAAGCTCGTCTCGACGGTGTACGGCAACGACGACCCGACGACCGCACTGACGGTACTGCAGGGATTGCTCGCCAAGTACCCGAAGCTCGCCGGTATCATCTCGCCGACCACGGTGGGAATTTCGACGGCCGCCCAGTACCTGTCGACCCACTCCCAGTACAAGCACATCATTCTGACGGGACTCGGACTGCCGTCCCAGATGAAGCCCTACACCGGTGACGCGAACGTGAAGGCCTTCGAACTCTGGAACCCCTACGACCTCGGCTACCTCGCGGGCTTCGCGGCCATGGACCTCGCGTCGGGCGTCGTGGTGAACAAGGTCGGCCAGTCGTTCCGGATTCCGGTCAAGGCCAAGCAGCTCACCGAGGCGAAGTCGTGGAAGATCACCGGGCCGACCAAGGGCTCGACGGACCCGTCGAACATGGTCACGCTTGGTGCGCCGTACGTCTTCACCAAGGCGAACGTCGGCAAGTTCAACTTCTAGGAATCGGTCCCTCCCTGACCGCGTGCTGCGGGGTGGCTCGTATCAGCGCCCCGCAGCACGACTAATTCGATGAACTGGAGTGACGGTGGAACGAGTCTGTTTCGAATTGCACATTCGGCCCGAACAACTCGATGAGTACGTGTCGCGACACGAAAACGTCTGGCCCGAGATGCGCGACGCGCTCAGCGATGCCGGCTGGCGCAACTACTCGTTGTTCGTTAAGCCCGATGGGACCCTGATCGGTTACCTGGAGACCGATGACTTCGCCGCCGCACAGGCGGCGATGGCCGGGACCGACGTCAACGCCAGGTGGCAGGCTTCGATGTCCGCATTCTTCACCGACATCGACGCTGCACCAGATGAGAGCATTCGACCGCTACGTGAGATATTTCACCTCGACTGAGGAGTGCAAGGAAAGCTATGAGTGAACAACTAGACGTCAAGAGCGAAATCCGCCAGCTCAGGATCGAGACGCCGTCGTGGGCTTACGGGAACTCGGGAACCCGGTTCAAGGTCTTCACACAACCAGGCGTGGCGCGCAACCCGTGGGAGAAACTCGAGGACGCGGCCCAGGTGCATCGTTTCACGGGCGTAGCGCCCTCGGTCGCACTGCACATCCCGTGGGACCGCGTTGACGACTACGCGGACCTGCAGTTGACCGCCAAGCAGTTAGGACTTTCCATCGGCGCGATTAACCCCAACGTTTTCCAGGAGGAGGAGTACCGGCTGGGCAGCGTGTGCAACCCCGATCCGGCGGTGCGTCGCAAAGCCACCGAACATCTGCTCGAGTGCGTAGACGTCGCGGTCCAGACGGATTCGACGATTCTCTCGCTCTGGTTCGCCGACGGCACGAACTATCCCGGACAGGACGACAGCCGCGCTCGACAGGACCGACTCGCTGACGCCCTGCGCCAGGTGTACGACGCGATGCCAGCGACCATGCGGATGCTGGTGGAGTACAAGCTGTTCGAGCCGTCCTTTTACACCATGGACATCCCCGACTGGGGAACGTCGCTGGTGCACTGCCTGGCCCTCGGTGACCGGGCCCACGTGCTCGTCGACACGGGTCATCACGCACCGGGCACCAACATCGAGTTCATCGTGGCGGGGCTGCTACGGATCAGTCGACTGGGCGGCTTCCACTTCAACAGCCGGTTCTACGCCGACGACGACCTCATGGTCGGCGCGGCGGACCCCTTCCAACTGTTTCGAATCATGAACGAGATCGTCGCCTTCGGCGCCCACCGCGAGACGTCGTCGGTCGCTTTCATGCTCGATCAGTGCCACAACATCGAGGCGAAGATCCCCGGGCAGATCCGTTCGGTTATGAACGTGCAAGAGGCTGCGGCCAAGGCGTTGCTCGTGGACCGCGAAGCGCTGGCTCGCGCCCAGGCCGACGGTGACGTACTCGCCGCGCACGGCGTGCTGATGGACGCGTACAACACCGACGTCCGCCCGCTCCTCGCAGAAGTCCGCCAGGACATGGGGCTCGACCCCGACCCGATTGGAGCGTATTTGCGATCGGGATACCAGCAACGTATCGAGTCAGAGCGCCTCTCGGGCGCCGGCGCCGGATGGGGTGCGTGATGCAGGCCGCGAAAACCCGCACCGTCGTGTCGGATCTGATCGAGCGCTCGCACCGGCTTGGGGCTGATCCTCGAAATACCAACTACGCGGGCGGCAACACGTCAGCGAAGTCCACGATCGTCGACCCGGCCAGCGGTGATGATGTCGAGGTGATGTGGGTCAAGGGCTCCGGCGGCGACCTCGGCACGCTCAGCGAATCGGGCCTCGCGGTACTGCGGCTCGACCGGTTGCGTCGACTGGCGGCGGTCTACCCCGGCGTCGAACGCGAGGATGAGATGGTCGCCGCATTCGACTTCTGTCTCCACGGCCGCGGTGGCGCGGCACCCTCGATCGACACCGCGATGCACGGACTCGTCGAGTGTGCGAACGTCGACCACCTGCACCCCGACGCGGGAATCGCGCTCGCGACGTCGCTCGACGGCGAGCGTCTGACGCGCGAATGCTTCGGCGACGCCGTCGTGTGGGTTCCGTGGCGGCGACCGGGCTTCCAGCTCGGGCTAGACATCGCGGCCATCCAGGCCGCCAACCCACGGGCCATCGGTTGCGTGCTCGGCGGGCACGGGATCACCGCGTGGGGTGACACGAGTCACGAGTGCGAGGAGCGTTCACTGCACATCATCCGCACCGCTGAGGCGTTCCTCGCCGAGCGAGGACGGCCCGACGCCTTCGGCGACGTCGTCCCGGCGTGGGCGCCACTGCCAGCCGAGCAGCGCTACCGTCGCGCGGCCGAGCTCTTCCCGCTCCTTCGCGGCCTCGCCAGCACCGACGTACGCCAAGTCGGTCACTACACCGACGATGACGTCGTGTTGGACTTCGTCTCGCGCGAGCGGCTCGTTGAGCTGGCGATGCGCGGAACGTCGTGTCCCGATCACTTCTTGCGTACGAAGGTGCGCCCATTGATCGTCGACCTACCCGGCGACGCCCCCCTCGAGGAGCTCGAACTACGGATTCGACAGCTTCACGACGAATACCGTGACGAGTACCGCGCCTACTACGAGCGTTACGCAACGCCGGAGTCACCCGCAATCCGGGGTGCCGATCCGGCAATCGTGCTCGTCCCCGGCGTCGGGATGTTCAGTTTC
>JAJZSM010000020.1:0-1019 GCA_021849765.1 Actinomycetes bacterium
CCCGACTTTGGTTGACATCGGCTGTGAACATCATGCCGCGTCCGTCGCGGTGAAGGTCAACTCGAACTCGACCGGCGTGAGCTTGCCGAGCCGGCGCTGACGACGTCGGTTGTTGTAGGTGTGCTCGATCCAGGTGACGATGGCGAGACGCAACTCCTCGCGGGTGCGCCAGACTCGCTTCTGGTCTAGGACATTCTTTTGGAGGAGCGAGTGGAACGACTCCATGGCGGCGTTGTCGGCGGCCGAGGCAACCCGGCCCATCGAGCCGGCGAGTCCGTTCACTCGCAGCAGCCGCTGAAAACTCCGTGAACGAAACTGACCGCCGCGGTCGCTGTGCACGATCACGACCGCGACCGGCCCGCGACGGATCACGGCCTGGCGCAGGGCGTCACAGACCAGCTCGCTCGTCTCGCGCTCGGCGATCGCGTAGCCCACGATGCGGTTCGAGAAGACGTCCTTTAGAGAGCAGCAGTAGAGCTTGCCCTCAAGGGTCGGGTGCTCGGTGATATCGGTCAGCCACAGCTCGTTTGGCCGACTCGCGGTGAAGTCACGCTGGACGAGGTCGTCGCTGACCGCCGGTCCTGGCGTCTTGCCGGCGACCTTGCGACCCTTCTTCGTGGTCGTGGACCAGATCTGGTGTTCTTGGCAGATCCGCTGCACCCGGTTCTCACCGACCTCGCGGCCCCGGTCCTTGAGCTCGTCACAGAGGAAGCGATAGCCAAAGGGCGGGTCGTCTTTGTGCAGGTCGAAGAGCTCGTTCGCGAGGTGGGCGTTTTCCCAGTCGCGTCGACTGATCGGGCACTTCTCCCACTTGAAGAACGCCTGGCGGCTAAAGCCGAGCACCCCGCAGGTCAGCGAAACGGGGAAGCCCTCGTTCGCCAGTTCTCGGACCAGCGGGAACTTCATTTTGGGAGAGCGTCCTTGGCGAAGTACGCGGCGGCGCGGCGAAGGATTTCATTCTCCATCGTGAGACGACGGTTGTCGCGTCGCAGCTGGACGATCTCTCCTTGCTCCGAGCT
>JAJZSM010000020.1:1029-12211 GCA_021849765.1 Actinomycetes bacterium
GTCGGATGAAAATAGTTGGTCAATCTCAGCGCGGACGCGCTCGATGGGCGATACTCGTTTGGTCACGGGTGTGGGTTTCCTTTCGTTGCTTATCGGGCTTGAAAGGAACCTACGCCCGTTTCACTTTTACACCGGGGACTGGACGCGACCCCCACTCTCAGCCCGTCATCGATGTCGGCCTGGTGCAGCCAGCGTTTAAGCGACGAGCGCGAGATGTGAAAGTCATGCGCGACCTCGTCATGGGTGAACTTGCCGTCACGGGCAACCCGCACGACGTCGTCCTTGAACTCTTTCGGGAACCTCTTGGCCATGGGGACATCCTTCCAGCACGGGGACTCCGTGCACTAGGGATGTCAACCAAACCGGGGGCAGACCCGTCAAGTCCTTGAGCCGCTTCCGACCGAGGATCGGGATGATGTGGTGGGTAGCCACGCTCATGTAGTTGGCCGCGGCCGAGGGGGCCACCTGATGACTCAAGACGTCTTCGTGCCACCGTTTGATAAGAGATGCCACCGTGACCGAGGCATCGGGAACGGGCAACCCCGCGTCGACGTGGTTTTGAAGTTCCCGGAATTTCCGACCCGCCTCGGCCCTCGTGCGCGCAGAGACCGTCTTGCGAATGGGGCGGCCTTCCGGGGTGTAGCCCACAACGAGTACGCCGAGCCATCGTCCGTCTGATGCCCGCTGGTAGATCGTTCCTTCGCCATTGGCCCGCTTGTGCATCTAGTCCCCCCTGTCAATCGTTGCTGACACGGTTGCTGACACAAGGTACTTCGGACGCTGAAGCAATGAGAGGAGCGGAGCAACCGCCTTGTCCTGCAAGGCTTTTCAATGGTGGGCCGTACAGGACTTGAACCTGTGACCCCTTGCGTGTCATGCAAGTGCGCTACCAGACTGCGCCAACGGCCCTAGGCGTGCAACCCTATCACCTCTCGGGCCAGAGTCAGACACCTCGGGCTTGGTTCCCGGGCGGCAGTATCGTCAGTTCTCGTTGACCGGCGTTGTTGTGAACGACCTGCTCCAACAGCACTTCGACCGCCGCGCGGGCGTCGCCCACCGCGTCGTGGCCACCGGGACTGACGTGGTAGTGACCACACAGGTGCGTCAGTGATCGACGAGGACGAAACGCTCGGCTCGGATCGATGACCAGGTCGTGTTCGATCACGTCGATGATCCGAAACCGGGTTCGTTCGAAGGCGGCGGCGGCCGCGGCGTCGAGAACGTCGTTCGCGGTCCACCGGAGCATCGCCATGTCGAAGCGCGCCACATTGGCACCGACGATGTAGGCACCTTCCCTGTGCAAACCGGTCAGAAGGTCGATGGCGCGACGAGCACCCGAAGCCACGTCAAGGACCTCGTGGGTGGAACGCAGTTGATTCAACCGCTGCAGGTCGAGTCCGTGCACGCGTCGAGCGCCATCGCTGATCGGTCGATCTGGCACCACGAAGAACTCCTCCGCGCTTATAGGTTGACCGTAGCGGTAGACGCAGAAGCCGTAGGAAATGGCCCGTTCGCGACGAACGTCGAGACCCGTTGTTTCGGTATCGAAGCCAACGAGCAACTCCGGGACGCGATTCATCGTGCTGGCCACGACACCATCCTCGCCGCTACCTGTGACCCTCGCGCCATGTCGGTCACGATAATCCACCGCCGTCGCTCCCTCCGAGCCTCGACGACGCGACGTCGCCGGTTTCACCCCGCCCATCAGCCAAGGGGCGAGCGGACCGCGGTAGCCTCGTCCAGGAGTCGCACCGGGGGATTCGATGGCGTCGCAGTCGTCAAGAGATGAGGGCCGAAACACCGGCCGCGATCTCGTCACCCAAGCTGGCTACCGACCCGAACTACGCCGTACCCTGCGGACGTTCTCGATGTTCGCGATCACCTTCTCGATCATCTCGATCACGACGGGGATCTTCCTCAACTTCGGGTTTGGGCTGACGTGGTTTGGGCCGGCGTCCATCTGGACCTGGCCGGTGGTCGCCGTTGGCAACACGCTGATCGCGCTGATCGTGGCCGAGCTCGGCACGCGTATTCCCCTGGCGGGCTACGCCTATCAATGGAGCAGCCGCCTCGTGAACTCCACCTACGGCTGGTTCGTCGGGTTCGCGGGCCTGCTCTACATGGCCGTCGGTGGCGGCGCGATTCTGCTGGTGGCGGCGAGCCCGCTTTTGTTGAGCGAGTTCGGGATCAACGCGACGACCCATCCACACCTCAATCTCGCGGTGTCGATCATCTTCATGGTCATCGCCACGGTCGCCAACATCATCAGCGTGCAGTTCTCGGCGCGGGTCAACAACGTCGCGGTCTTCACCGAAATCCTCGGAACCCTGGTCTTCAGTGTGCTGCTGATCGTCCTCTGGGGGCTGAAGGTGAAGCACACGCCCTATGGCGTCTCGCTCCTGACCAGCACCACGCGCGTGACCTCGAGCCCCATCCCCTACTCGTTCGCCCTCGCCGGCATGCTCGGCGCCTTTACACTCATCGGTTTTGAGTTGGCGGCAGACATGAGTGAGGACGCGGTCGACCCTCGCCACTCGGTACCGCGCGCGATCATCGCGGGACTCGTGACCTCCGCGGTGCTCGGCATGGTCACCCTGATTGGCTTCACCCTGGCGATCCCCAACTTGCGGATCGTCGAGCACGCGCCACTGCCGTTGCTCACGATCGCCGAGTTCTGGCTGCCGCCGTGGCTCGTCAAGGTCTTCATCGCCTTCGTCATCTTCTCGATGTTCGCGATCGCGGTCGTGGGTGCCGGCGCGCAGTCGCGACTGGCGTACTCGATGGCCCGTGACAACATGCTCCCCGCCTCGACCCACCTGCGACGCGTCGATCGCCACACCCAGACGCCGATCACGGCGTTGCTCGTGCTCGGTGTCATCGACACCGCGATCCTCGTCTACGGCTACACCCAACCGAACTCCTTCGGCACGCTCGTCGGCGCAACCGCGATCATCCCGTACCTGATTTACCTCGCGATCACCGTCGCCTACGCGGTCAAACGTCGGGCGATTGACGCCTTTCCCGGCGCGTTCTCGCTGGGGCGCTTCGCCAAGCCCGTCATCGGCGCCGTGCTGATCTGGACCGCGGCCGTGCTCGCCATGCTGACCCTTTCGTCCGTGTTCAACGGGGCCGACCAGTTCCTGGCGATGGCGGCCGTGCTCGCGTTCATCTGGTACGCACTCGGGCTCCGTCGCCGACTTCGCCGCGGCATCGCCGGCGTCGAGTCGCTCGCCGAACTCGCCGACGACGTGGAGCGCTGACTACCGGCGCTCTTCGGCGATGGAATTACCGCCGTCGACGACCAGACACTGTCCCGTCACGTAGGACGCGCCGGGAGTCGCGAGCCACGCAATCGCCGCGGCCACCTCGTCGGGTCGGGCGCTGCGCCCCAGCGGTGTCACCTCGCCCTGGGCCGCCTCGTGCGGCGTCTGGGAACCCGTCTTGATCCATCCCGGCGCCACGGCGTTCACCGTGACGCCGTACTGCGCGACGTCAACCGCCAGGGCGCGCGCGAGACCGACCATGCCCGCCTTGGCGGCGGCGTAGACGGGCTCGTGTCGCATCGCCATGACCGGGCCGGACACGCTCGAAACCATGATGAATCGCCCCCACCCGCCACCCGTGAGCTCAGGCAGCGCGGCGCGGGCGACGAGGTAGGCGGTGTCGAGATTGCGCGCGATCCCGCTGCGCCAGCCCGCGTACTCGATCGACTCGATGGCACCGTTCACCTGCGTCGGATCGGTTACCGAGGTCATGCCGGCGTTGTGCACCACGACGTGCAGTGCCCCGAAGCGTTCCAGCGCGGTCTCGACCAGGCGCGTGGCCGTGCCCACCTCGGTGAGGTCGCCGACGACGCCGGTGGCGCGATCGGCGCCGAGTTGGCGGACTCGCTCCTCGATCCTCGCGCTCGTCGAAGCGATCACCACCGTGGCGCCAAGGTCGGCGAGCAGGCGCGCGGTGGCAAAGCCGATGCCGTTCTCGTCACCCGCGCCGGTGACGATGGCGGTACGACCAGTCAGGTTGAACAGTTCAGGAATCGACACGTAGCTCCTCCGACGAGGCAGCCTACTCATCGCTGCGACGGCGCCGGGTGGCGGCGTTGATGTCTGGTTAGGCGTCTCGCTTGGCGAGGAGCCAGCCCCCGATGGCCAAGGAGACGATCGCGTAGCCGACGAGGATCGCGAACCCCACCCACGGACCGAAGGCGCTCGACCCCTGTGACGCAACCGAGGTCATGGCGTTGCTGATCGTGAAGGGCATGAACTTGAGGATCGGCTGGCTGAAGGACGACGGCAGCGTCTGCAGGATGATCGGGACCACCAGCAGCACGCCGACGTAGGCGGTAATGGCCCCCGCCGAGTGGCGGATGATCGTCGCGAGCCCCAGGGCGAAGAGTCCGAGCACGGCGATGACGAGGCCGCCACCCGTGACGGCACGAAGCACGCCGGGCTGGGTGAGCGTGGCGTGGGGCACAGGACTCGTGAGCAGGGACTGGCCGATCAGGAAGCCGCCGAAGGCGAGCACCTCGCCCACTACCGCGGCCAGGACGAAGAACACGGCACTCTTGGCTATGAGTACGCGCGCGCGACGCGGCTCGGCCGCGAGTGTGGCGCGGATCGTGCCCGTGCCGTACTCGGCGCTCATGACCAGAACCCCGAGTACGCCGATGATCAGCTGACTGAACAGCAGCCCACGCAGCGACATGCTCGTCGGGTCGAACGTGAGTCGTCTCACGACGGAGAACGTGTTCCACCGACTCGCGATGGTGGATGCCGCGAGCGCCGCGATGCCCAGCGTGATGACGGCCATCGCGAGCAGCGTCCACACCGTCGAGCGGACCGTGCGCATCTTGGTCCATTCGGCCCGCACGAGTCCCGAGGTTCGTTGGGGTCGGGTCGTCGCAAGCGTGCTCGACCAGACCGTTGCAGAAGAGGTGTTCATCGCCATTTACTTTCCATTCGTGGTGGCCGTGGCGCCGTCGAGGCGGTGGCCGTGGTACTCGACACTGTCGCGGGTCATCTCCATGAAGGCGTCTTCCAGGGACGCCGACTGGGGTGAGAGCTCGTAGAGGAAGATGCCCGCGTTGCCACTGGTGATGCCGATCTGCTCAGCGGACAGGTTGCTCACCGAGAGCGACCCATCGCCCTCGCGACGGATCTGGGCACCCTGGGCCTCGAGCAATCCCTCGAGCTCGTCGGGGCGCGGGGTCCGTACGCGCACGTACTGACCGGCGTTGGTGGCGATGAAATCGCCCACCGAACCCGTCGAGATGAGTCGACCACGGCCGATCACGACCAGGTGGTCGGCCGTGAGAGCCATTTCGCTCATCAGATGACTGGAGACGAACACCGTCCGGCCCTCGCTCGCCAGTCCCTTCAACAAGTTACGAACCCAGAGGATTCCCTCGGGGTCCAGACCGTTGATCGGCTCGTCGAAGAGCAACGTCCCCGGGTCACCGAGCAGGGCGGCGGCGATGCCCAGTCGTTGGCCCATGCCGAGGGAGAACTTGCCCACGCGCCGTTTGGCGACCTGGTCAAGTCCGACGAGCTCGATCACGTCGTGGACGCGGCGTCGAGGGATCCCGTTGGACTGAGCGAGGAACCACAGGTGGTTAAAGGCCGTTCGGCCCGGGTGGATCGCCTTGGCCTCGAGCAGCGCGCCCACCTCGCGAAGCGGCTGGGCCAACTTGGAATAGGGCGTGCCATTGATCACCGCCTCGCCCTGGTCGGCGTGATCCAGGCCCATGATGATCCGCATCGTCGTCGATTTTCCCGAACCGTTCGGTCCGAGGAACCCCGTGACGACACCAGTCGGCACTTCGAAGTTCAGGTCGTCTACCGCCACGTTGTCTTTGAAGCGTTTGGTCACGCCCCGTACGTCGATCACGTCTCTCCTCCTCGTCGAGCTCCACCAGGATCCATCCAGTGTGTCGGGCCACGAGTCGGTACAACTCGGCCGCGGGGTCCAATCTGACTCATCCTCGAGGATGATCTCACCGTCGCTCGTACTCGTCATCCGTGCGACTGACGGCCACTGCACCTCGCGATGGAGGCGCCGCGCACCTCGAGTCGATAGCGTCTGACCGTGACTCAGATGAGCGGCGCCGAAGACGTGGCCGGTGCGCCGTGGCTCGAGCGAATATCGCCGCGCCAGTGGGTGGGCATCGACATCGCGGTCGCGGCCTTCACTGCGACCGTCTTCGTCGTGCACTTCTTCGTCTTGCCCCACGCGAAACACGTCGGCCCGCCAGGAACGAACCGGTGGGTCCTCGGCTCGATCTTCCTCGTCGCCGCCATTCCACTGGCGTGGCGGCGCATCGCACCGATGTCGGCCATGATCCTCGTCGGAGGCGCCACCGTCGCGACCACCGTTCTCGGCCACACGCTCGCCCCAGCGCCGCTGCTCGCTTTACCGCTCTACACGATCGCCATAACCCGAACGCGGCGCGAGTCCTTGATCACGCTGGTGAGCGTGGAAAGCGCGATCCTGGTGGCGCTGCTCGTCGCCGCGCACTACCACCGTGCCCAGGGCGACGTCACGTTCAATCTGCTCCTCGCCCTCGCGACCTGGTTCATCGGTGACAGCATCAGGACAAGACGCGTCTTTCGCCGTGCGCTCGCCGAGCAAGCGGCTGAGCGTCAGCGTCAGGAGATCGACGAGGCACATCGGGCGATCACCGAGGAGCGGCTCGAGATCGCCCGTGAGCTCCACGACATTCTCGCCCACAGCCTTAGCGTCATCGCGATCCAGTCCGGCGTCGGTCGTCACGTCATCGACCAACAGCCCGAGGACGCGCGCCGGGCCCTCGCCACCGTCGAGGAGACGAGCCGGCAGTCCCTCGACGAGCTCCGACGCGTGATCACGGTGCTGCGGCGCGCCACGGTGGGATCGGACACGCCCCTCGAGCCGACGCCGAGTCTGTCTGACGTCACCGAGCTGGTCGAGCGCGTGCGCGCCACGGGGATGTCGGTGGTGTGGCGCCTCGAGGGCACGGCGCCCAACCTGCCCCTCGGGCTCGAACTCTCGATTTACCGAATCATCCAAGAGGCGCTCACCAATGTGGTCAAGCACGCCGACGGGGCTGACACGACGATCGAGGTCCGCTTCCGCGAGGGCGATGTGCTGATCTCGGTCGTCAACCAACCCGGTCCGCGGCGGCACACTGCCTCGGTGAGCGGCACCACCCACGGTCTGATCGGCATGCGCGAGCGCGCAATCGCCTTTGGCGGCACGCTCGACGCCAAGGCGCGTCCCGACGGCGGCTTCGAAGTGTCCGCCGTCCTTAGAACGGGCGGCGACTAATGGCGATCCGCGTCGTCGTCGTCGACGACCAGGCACTCGTTCGGGCGGGCTTCGAGGTGCTCGTCAACTCCGCCAGTGATCTCGAGGTCGTCGGTGAGGCCCGCAACGGGGCCGAGGCCGTGACCGTCGTCGCCCAGACGAACCCCGACGTCGTCTTGATGGACGTTCGCATGCCAACGATGGACGGCATCGAGGCCACGCGACTCATCACGTCGAGCCCCTCGCGACGCCGGACCCGCATCTTGATGTTGACGACCTTCGCCCTAGACGAGTATGTCTTCGAGGCCCTGCGGGCCGGGGCGAGCGGCTTTCTCCTGAAGGACACCCCACCCGTGGATCTGCTCGGCGCCATCCGAGTGATCGCGGCCGGCGACGCCCTCCTGGCACCGAGCGTCACCCGTCGGCTGATCGCCGAATTCACGAGTCGTCCGGCAGCGCCCACGCCGGCGCCCGACCTCCAACGCCTGACCGAGCGCGAATACGAGGTGTTGCTCGCCATCGCCCACGGGTCGTCCAACGCCGAGATCGCCGACGAGCTGCACATGAGCGTCGCCACCGTGAAGTCGCACGTCAGTCGAATCCTGGCCAAGCTCGACGCCCGGGACCGGACTCAGTTGGTGGTGCTCGCCTACCAGAGCGGCCTCGTCACCCCGGGGTGACTCACGCCTCCAGCTCGGTGGCCAACTCCGCCACCGATCCGACGATCCGCGACGGCTTGTAGGGGAACTGGTTCGCCGACTCGGCGCTCGAGACGCCCGAGAGCACCAGCACCGTGTGCAGGCCGGCCTCGAGTCCCGCCACCACGTCGGTGTCCATTCGGTCACCGACCATCGCGGTCGTCTCGGAGTGGGCATTGAGCTCGCGCAGTGCCGAACGGATCATCAGCGGGTTGGGCTTGCCGACGAAATACGGCTGTCGCCCCGTTGCCTTGCTGATCAGCGCGGTCACGGCGCCCGTCGCCGGCAGCGGCCCCTCGAGGCTCGGGCCGGTGGGGTCGGGATTGGTCGCGATGAAACGAGCCCCCTCGCCCACCAGGCGTACCGCGCGCGTGATCCGGTCGAAGCTGTAGCTGCGGGTCTCACCGACAACGACGTAGTCGGGGTCATTCTCGGACTGGGTGTAGCCAATGTCGTGCAGGGCCGTGGTCAGGCCGACCTCGCCAATGACGAAGGCCGTGCCGCGGGGGCGCTGGGTGTCGAGGAACACCGCGGTCGCCAAGGCCGAGGTCCAGATGTGCTCCTCGGGGACGTCGAGGCCGTTCCAGCGCAGCCGGGCGCTGAGGTCTCGTCGCGTGTACATCGAGTTGTTGGTCAGCACGAGGAACGGCGTGCCGCGATCGGAGAGACGCTGGAGGAACTCCGTCGCGCCGTCGATGGGGTGCTCTTCGCGAACGAGGACCCCGTCCATGTCCAGCAGCCACGACTCGACGTGGGTCGCGTGCGAGATGTGCGGTCGCGAATGTCCGGGGTTCTCGGGCATGGTACGGACCCTCCTTCGTCGTCGCCACCGACCCTACCCGGCGCGGCGCGCCCGTCCGCGCCGCGGCCCGTGCGAGACTGGCCCGATGGGGACTTCCCTCGTAAGCCCGGATACGCCGACGACGGCCGTCACCATCGCCAAGCCCGTCGGGCCGATCTGCAACCTTCACTGCGAGTACTGCTACTACCTCGACAAGGCCGAACTCTTCGCCGGCGACGAACGCTTCAAGATGTCCGATTCGGTCCTGCGCGACTACCTCGCACAGGCCATCGCCGGGGCGCACGGCTCGCCGGTCCACGTCGTCTGGCACGGCGGCGAGCCGCTGCTCGCCGGGCGCGCCTTCTACGAACGGGCCTTCGCCATCCAGGCGGAACTCGCGCCCGAGGGCTGGCGTTGGCTCAACAGCTTCCAGACCAATGGCACACTGCTCGATGACCGGTGGGCCGACTTCATCGCCGAGCACCGCATCGCCGTGGGGCTGAGCCTGGACGGTGGGCCCGACACGCACGACGCGCTGCGCCACGACCGTCGGGGCCGAGCCACGCACCACCGGGTGCTCGAGGCGCTCGCGCGGCTTCGCGCGCGCGGGGTCGAACCCGACGTCTTGTGCACGGTCAACGCCACCACCGCGGCCGAGCCACTCGCGGTGTATCGATTCTTGCGCGACCTGGGTGTGTCGTGGATTCAATTCATCCCCGTCGTCGCCCGTGACCGCGACGGCGCCGTCACGCCCGAATCGGTCGACCCGGCCGCCTTCGGGGACTTCTTGAACGAGATCTTTGACGAGTGGGTGCGCCACGACGTCAACCGGGTCGTCGTTCAGGGATTCCTGGAGGGGCTCTTCGTCACTGCCAACGGTCGCGGCACGCTCTGTGTGACGTCCGAGACGTGCGGGCAGGTCCTCGCCGTCGAACACGACGGCAGCGTGTACGCGTGCGACCACTTCGTCGACCCCGAGCATCGGCTCGGATCGGTGACGAGCGACTCGCTGCTCGATCTCGCCTCCTCACCGTCCCAAGTCGCCTTCGGCCAAGCCAAACGCGACGCGCTTCCCACCCAGTGCCGACAGTGTCCCGTCCTGTCGTTCTGTCGAGGTGGCTGCCCGAAGGATCGATTCACGACCACCGACGACGCCGAGGCGGGACTCAACTACCTCTGTGAGGGCTACCGCCGCTTCTACGGCCACGCGCGCGCGAGGCTCGAGCGCATGGGCGAGCTCGCCCTCGCCGGCCAGCGACCGTCGAGCATCATGGGCGAGCTCGCCGTCGAGGACGCGCAGCGCTTGCGCGCGTTCCAACTTGCGAGGCGCAACGACCCGTGTCCCTGCGGCAGTGGCCGAAAGTATAAGCACTGCTGCCTCGCCACCGGCCACGCCCGAAGCGTCGGAGCGTGAACGGTCATCACGCCCGCGGGCCGAGCGTTCTCAGAACGTGACGTGCAACTCGGCTAAGAGTTGACGCACTCGCGCGTCGATGTCGTCCACGATTCCTTCGACGACCTCGCGCGTCTGACCGGCCGGGTCCTCGACCTCCCAATCGAGATAGCGCCGCCCGGGGAAGAACGGGCAGGTCTCACCGCAGCCCATCGTCACCACGACGTCGGCTTCACGCACGAGGTCGCTGGTCAGCATCGTCGGCGTCTCGGCCGCGACGTCGATCCCGCGGTCAGCGAGGACGGCCGCGACCATCGGGTTAATGGACCGGCCCGGCTCGGAGCCGGCTGACAACACCGTTACCGCCCCTTTCGCGTACCACTCGGTCAGCCGCTTGGCCGCAACGGATCGGCCCGCGTTATGAATGCACGCGTAGAGCACCACCGGTGTTGTCCCAGCCGCGTGATTAATAGTCACTGAACCCTCCCGTCGGCGTAGAACCGTCGCTTGGCCCACTGGGCCACGTAGACCAGTGCCACGAGCGCGGGAACCTCGATGAGCGGCCCGACGACGCCAGCCAGGGCCTGACCCGAGGTAACCCCAAAGGTGCCGATCGCCACGGCGATGGCCAGCTCGAAGTTGTTGCCCGCCGCGGTAAAGGCCAAGGTCGCGGTTCGCGCGTAGGGCAGTCGCAACCCGACCCCGAGCGCGAACGAGCCACTCCACATGATCGCGAAGTAGGCGAGCAGCGGCAGCGCGACACGAACGACGTCGAGTGGCCGGTGGGTGATCGTGTCACCCTGCAGCGCGAACAGCACGACCACGGTGAAGAGCAGACCGTAGAGGGCGAACGGCCCGATCCAGGGTAGGAATCGCCCTTCGTACCACGTGCGCCCGCGGGTCCGCTCGCCCACACGACGCGTCAAGTAACCCGCCACCAGCGGGACGCCGAGAAAGATCAGTACGCTGCGCGCGATCATCCACATCGAGACGTGGATATTCGCGACCGACAGGCCAAGCCAGCGCGGT
>JAJZSM010000021.1 GCA_021849765.1 Actinomycetes bacterium
CCCAGGGCATCACACTCGACAGCGGCTTCACGCTCAATCAGTTGATCGCCTTCGCGGTCAAGTTCCACAACTTCAACCCGTCGAACATGTTGACCTACACCTTGCCGACGGTCCCCGCGACCGTCGCACCGGTTGGTGACGTGCTCTTCACCGAAGAGCCCCAGGCCCAGCAGCTGCTCGTCAACATCTTCGGCTCATCGTTGCTCACGCCGACCAACCCGCCGCCGAACGCCCAACTGCAGACGCCGATGCCCCCGGTGGTCGCTGCGACCACGACCACGACCACGATCGCTTCGGCGCCGACTACCCGCGCGACGAGTCCGACAACCAAAACCACCAAGTCGACAACCGCTACGAAGAGTCCGGCCAACCCGACGGCAGTGGTTCCCTACTTCGACCCGGTTCCCTGCACGCCGTAGTCGTCGAGCCCCTGGCTGAGGGTGTTCCAGGCCAGGGTGGCGCACTTGATGCGCACCGGGAACTTTACGACGCCCTGCAGTGCGGCGAGCTCGCCCATGGTTCGCAGGTCGGTGACGGGCGCCTCGCCGTTGCCGTCGAGGGTCGTCTCGTGCACGGTCATCAACTGCTTGAACCGTTCGATGGCCGCGCGCACCTCGTCGATGGTCTTACCCTTAACCGCGGCACTCATCATCGACGATGACGCCTGGGAGATCGAGCAGCCGTGGCCCGAGAGCTTGATGTCCACGAGTACGCCGTCTTGGACGTCGAGGTAGATCACAAGTTCGTCGCCACAGAGCGGGTTGAAGCCCTCGGTTCGGATTGCGGGCGGGGAGGCGAGCTCGCCGCGATTGCGCGGGGTGCGGTAGTGGTCGAGGATGATCTCGCGGTACAGGTCGTCGAGGTTGGCCATGGTCTAGGCGAACATCATGACGGCACTGCCGAGTGCTTCAAGCAGGACGTCAGTGTCCGAGGTCAGTGAATACGGCCCGAAGGAGGCCCGAGCCGTCGCCGCGAGGTTGAAGCGGCGCATGAGGGGCTTGGCGCAGTGGTGTCCGGGCCGCACGCACACGCCGAACTGGTCGAGCACCTGGGCGACGTCGTGGGGGTGGACCCCGTCGACGTCGAGGCTGAGCACGCCGCCTCGATCGACGGTGTCCGCCGGTCCGATGATCCGGACGCGCCCGTCGAACTCGTTGGCGAGTCGCTTGAGCGCATCACCGGTTAACTCGTCCTCGTGGCGGGCGATGTTCGCGAGTCCAAGGCCCTCGAGGTACCGGATGGCGGCCGTGAGGCCGGCCGTCTCGGCAATTGGTGGGGTGCCGGCCTCAAAGCGAGTCGGGCCGTCCGCCGGCACGTACCCGTCGAGTCGCACGTCAGCGATCATGCCGCCACCGCCGAGGAAGGGGGGCATGGACTCGAGGATCGCGGCGCGGGTCCACAGCACACCCAGGCCGGTCGGCCCGAGCATCTTGTGGGCGGAGAAACAGAAGAAGTCGACGTCGAGGTCAACGACGTCGGTCGGCTGATGGCCGACCGACTGCGCGGCGTCGAGAGCGACCAGGGCCCCGTGGTCGTGGGCGATCTGGGTGAGCTCTTTGACCGGGTTGCGCGTGCCCAGGACGTTTGACGCGGCGGTGAAGGAGAACAGCTTGACGCCGTCGAGTAGGCGGTCCAGGTCGCTCACGTCGAGACGGAAGTCATCGCTCACCGGAACGAAGCGGACCTCGATGCCCAACTGGTCGCGCAGCTGGAACCACGGAACGATGTTGGCGTGGTGCTCCATCTCGGTCACGAGGACCACGTCACCCGCCTTGAGGTTCGCCGCGCCCCACGACTTGGCGAGGAGGTTGAACGACTCGGTCGTGTTCTTGGTGAAGACGACCTCGTCCATACCCTGGGGTGCGTTGATGAAACGTGCGGTGGCCGCTCGGGCACCCTCGTAGACGTCGGTCGCCTCGACGGCGGTCTGGTAGACGCCGCGGTGCACGTTGGCGTGTCGCAACTCGTAGTAGCGAGCCATCGCCTCGATGACGGGCCGCGGGGGCAGGGTAGAGGAGGCCGAGTCGAGGTAGGTGATCGGACGGCCGTTGATCACACGTTCCAGGAGCGGGGTGTCGACGCGCACGCGGCGCGGGTTGTAGGAGCTCATCGCAGCACCGTTCGCCAGGCATCGTAGCCGTCGTGCTCGATGGCGGCAGCGAGCTCGACGCCGCCGCTGTGCACGATCTGTCCGTCGACGAGGATGTGGACCTGGTCTGGTTCGATCTCTTCGAGCAGCTTGACGTAGTGGGTCACCACCACGACACCCATCGCCGGGTGTTCGCTACGCACGGTGCGCACACCACGTGCCACGATACGCAGCGCGTCGATGTCGAGCCCCGAGTCCGTCTCGTCAAGCAGCGCGACGACGGGTTCGAGCAGCGCCATCTGCAGCACCTCGTTGCGCTTACGCTCGCCACCCGAGAAGCCATCGTTGAGGTGTCGTTCCGCGAATGCCGGGTCCATGCCGAGCCGGTCCATCCATTCAGCGAGCTCGAGTCGTACCTCAAGCACCGATAACTCGCTTAGGCCCTTGCGGGCCACCATGGCCTGGCGCAGGAACTGAATGACCGAGACGCCGCTGATGGCTTCGGGGTACTGGAAGGCGAGGAAGATGCCCGCGCGGGCCCGCTGGTCGGGGGACCACGTCGCGATGTCGACGCCGTTGAGCAGGATCCGACCGTCGGTCACGCGATAGCCGGGGTGACCCATGACGACGCTCGCCAGGGTCGATTTACCCGCTCCGTTGGGTCCCATCAGCGCGTGGACTTCGCCGGGGTTGATGGTGAGATCGACGCCGCGCAAGATGACCGTATCCTCAGCGACGGCGTGGACGTTTCGAAGTTCTAACAAGGGCACAGACACATGGCGAGCCTATCGTTCGCGCCCGGATTTTCGGCCGGTCACCAACCGCGCGCGATCCAGTCGTCGAGGTGCGCACGCTCGGCGCCGATGGTCGTGGGAGCGCCGTGACCGGGCAAGACGAGCACGTCGTCGGCGAAGCGGTGGAACAGTCGCTGCTCGATCGAGGTGATGATCGTGGGGAAGTCGCCGCCCTCGAAGGCGGTGGCGCCGGGTCCACCGGGAAAGAGGGTGTCACCGCTGAAGAGCACGGGGCTTGCCTCGACGAAGAAGCACGTGGAGCCTGGGGTGTGCCCCGGGGTGTGGATGACCCGCACGCGCAGCTCGCCCACCTCGATCACCTGGTCGTGGGCGAGGTGCCGATCGAGGGCGGGGAACAGCTTGACGTCCTCGGGGTGACCCCAGACGACGCGTCCCGACGCGCGCAGCTCGGGAATCGCGCCGACGTGGTCGTGGTGCCCATGAGTCTCGAGCACGTTGACCACGCCGAGCGCGTCCGCCAGGCGCACGAGCCGATCGGACTCGTCGGCGGCGTCTATCAGTGCCGCCAGCGCCGAGCGACGACATCGCAGGACGTAGACGTTGTTGGCGAGCGGTCCGACCACGACCCGGTGGACCTCCAGGTCGGCGCCGCTCCAGATGACCGTCGATTCGTCCACACCTTCAGGATGCCACGCGACGTGGGCGGATGGATTTCGCTATCCTCGCAAGTGCGTCGGCTCACGAGCCAGCGGGAATCGAGGGTGACGATGAACTTCGGCTTTTCAGAGGAGCAGGAGGAGCTTCGCAAGATGGTGCGACGGTTCTTGGACGAGAAGTCGCCCGAGACAGAAGTCCGTCGGCTCATGGCCACCAACGAGGGATTCGACCCAGCGGTGTGGCGCCAGATGGCCGACGAGCTCGCCCTGCAAGGACTGGGTATCCCCGAAGAGTTCGGCGGCCAGGGCTTCGGCCCCGTGGAGCTGTACGTGGTGTTCGAGGAGATGGGGGCCGCGCTGCTGTGCTCGCCGTACTTCTCCACGGTGGCGTTGGCGGCCAACGCCGTGCTGCTCGTGGGAACCGACGAGGACCGGGCCGCCTACCTGCCCGGCATCGCCTCGGGGGACACCATCGCCACCGTGGCCCTTACGGATGACACCGGACAGTGGGACCTCGCCTCGACGTCGGTGACTGCACGGGACACGGGCGAGACCTGGGTCGTCAACGGGGTGAGCAACTACGTGACCGACGGCCAGAGTGCCTCGGTAATCTTCGTACCGGCGATGACCGAGGCCGGACTCTCGCTGTTCGCCGTGGAGGCGAGCGCCTCGGGGGTGGAGCGCACGTCGCTGCCCACCATGGACCAGACCCGCAAGCAGAGCCGCATCACCTACGTCGACGCCCCGGCTCGCCTCGTGGGGTCGAACGGCGGCGCGCTCGCCGGACTCGAGACGACGGTCCAGATTGCCGTGGCCGCCCTGGCCGCCGAGCAGGTCGGCGGCGCCCAGCGTGTACTCAACAACGCGGTCGAGTACGCGAAGAATCGCGTCCAGTTCGGTCGGCCCATCGGGTCGTTCCAGGCGATCAAGCACAAGTGCGCCGACATGCTGCTCGACGTGGAGTCGGCGAAGTCGGCTGCCTACTACGCGGCCTGGGCCGCCCAAGAGCGCAATGACGAGTTGCCGATTGCCGCGAGCCTCGCCAAGTCGTTCTGCTCCGAGGCGTACTTCCACTGCGCCGCCGAGAACATCCAGATCCACGGTGGCATCGGTTTCACCTGGGAACATCACGCGCACCTGTACTTCAAACGGGCCAAGAGCTCCGAGCTCTTTCTCGGCGACCCGGCGTACCACCGCGAGTTGCTCGCTAGCCGACTGGGCATCTAAGGCCGCGTGCTCGTCCACGAACAGCTCGCAAGTGGTAAGTCGGTCCTCGATCTTCGTATCGCGTCTTCGGGCACCCGTCCCGCGACCGGTCACGTGCTCGTGCTCGTTCACGGGCTACCGCGCGCGACGGGTATGGGACGCCAGGCGGCCGGCCTGCTCCCTGAGCTCGCCGAGCACCTGGCGAGCGAGTCGGGCTGGACGGTCGCGACCGGGACGTTGTCGGGTGTCGGCGGGAGCACGGGGACGTTCTCGGCCAGCCAGTGGCGCCGCGACCTCGGCGCCATCATCGCGCGAATCGACCAGGATGGCGGACGCATCTCCCTCGCGGGATTCGGGTTCGGGGGTGCGCTCGCGCTCGGGGTGACCGCCGATGACGAACGGGTCCGCGGGGTCGCCACCTTCGCCGCGCCGGCGCACCTGGAAACCTGGTGCGGTCCGGCGGTCCCCTTTCGCCAGTGGATCATCGGGGCGGGCGTGGTGGGCGATGAGAAGGACCTGCTCGCCCCCGACGAGTTACGCGCCGACGTGTTGGCGGTCGACCCGCTCGGGGCGGTCGCCACGATCCCGCCGCGACGTCTGTTGATCGGCCACGGGACCGACGACCTCGAGGTTCCCTCGAGTGACGCGCGAGACCTGCTGAGCGCGGCCGAGGGCCGAGCCGAACTGCGTCTGATCCAAGGGGCCGGTCACCAGCTTCGCGCGGACCCTCGAATGGTGGCGACACTCCTCGGCTGGCTCGACCGGCATCGTTAGTCGACGTTGGCGAGCGCCTCGTCCATGGTTCGGCGGATCGAGACCGCGGCGGCGTAGGGGTCCGGGGCCGTGGTCAATGCGCGCACGACCACGAAGTGGCGCAGTCCGGCGTGCACGAGGGACGCGACGTTGTCGGCGTTGACCGCACCGGTGACGAACACCGGTTGGTCGCTTCGTTTCGTGCAGTCCACGGCGTAGGCGACCCCCGTGCCCGTCCGGCCGGGTTTGGTCGGGGTGGCCACGATCGGCCCGGCGCTGCGGTAGGTCGTGGGCTGTTCGAGTGAACGGGCGAACTCCTCGGGGTCGTGCGTCGAGAGCCCGACGATGGCGTCAGGACCCAATACGTCGCGACAGACGGCCACGCTCACGTCGTCTTGACCCACGTGGACGCCGTCGGCCGCCACCTCAGCGGCGAGGTACGGCGAGTCGTTCATGATGAACGGGACGCCGAAGTCCCGACAGATGGCGGCCATCAACGCACCCGAGACGCGTCGCTGCGCGTCGTCGAGGTCCTTCTCACGAAGTTGCACGACGTCGACACCCCCGCGTAGGACAGCGGGCAGGAAGTCCGCAAGGTCGTCGCGGTGGCCGACGCACAGATAGAGGCGGCGCTGGTCGAGTTCGTACACCCGCACACTTTAAGTCGGTCGTCTGACTGTTCTTCGCGTGGAAGCGGTGCGCGGACGTCCATCACGCGGTCGGGACCGTCGACTCGGGCAGAATGGACCTATGCAGATTCCCGCGAAGGCCGAGTACGCCATTCGGGCGCTACTCACGCTGGCGGCCAGCAACACGTCGGTGAGCGCCGAACACCTGGCCGCCGAACAGCAACTCCCGGCCAAGTTTCTCGGTGCGATCCTCTCCGATCTGCGCCGTGGCGGTCTGGTCACCAGCCAGCGCGGCCCCGAAGGCGGGTTCAAGCTTGCCCACGACCCTGACACGATCATGATTGCCGACATCCTGCGCGTGGTCAGCGGGCCGATGGCGGGTGTGCGCGGGATGCGTCCCGAGACGCTCAACTACGGCGGCGACGCGACGCATCTGCGCGACGTCTGGGTCGCGGTGCGAGCCGCACTGCGCGAGGTGCTCGAGCACGTCACCCTCGGCCAAGTGTTGCGCGGTGACCTGCCGGTCTCGGTGACGCGTTTCACCTCGGACCCGGACGCGTGGATCACGCGCCAGCTGTGACGCGGATCCACACCGACGGCGCCTGTCGCGGGAACCCCGGCCCGGGGGGCTGGGCCTGGGCCCGCGGTGTCGACGGGTACGCGAGCGGCGCCGAGGCGCGCACGACGAACCAGCGGATGGAGTTGCGCGCCGTTCTCGAGGCGCTACGGGCCAATCCCGACGGTGACGTGGAGATCGTGAGCGACTCCACCTACGTGGTCAAGTGTTTCAACGACCATTGGTACGTCGGGTGGCTTCGGCGGGGTTGGAAGAACTCCCAGGGCCAACCCGTCGCCAATCGGGACCTCTGGGAGCCCTTGTTCGACCTCGTCTTGCGTGGTGGGCGCACCGTCATCTTCACTTGGGTGAAGGGCCACGCGGGTGATCCGATGAACGAGTTCGTCGACGAACTCGCCACGGCCGCGGCCGACCTCCAGCAGGGTCAACAGCGCTAGCGCGCGGCGGTGTTGGCCACGGCGCCAAAAACATTAGGATTTCGTAGGTCTCAGTGACGAAATTGACGAAGGGAATCCGCCGTGGCAAACGAGGTCCAGCAGTTTGACGTTGTGATCATCGGGGGTGGCCCAGGCGGCTACGCCGCTGCGCTGTACGGGGCCGCGGCGGGGCTCAACGTCGCACTGATCGAACGCGACAAGGTTGGCGGCACCTGCCTGCACCGCGGCTGCGTACCGGCCAAGGAGTTCCTCGAGACGGCCCACGTCCGTCGCACCATCGAGCACGCGGGCGCGTTCGGTATCGGAATCGGCGACGTGTCGGTGGATTTCTCGGTCAGCCAGGCGCGTAAGAACGAAGTCGTTGACAAGCTGCACAAGGGGCTCTCGGGCCTCCTCAAGGGCCGCAAGGTGACCATCTTCGAGGGAACGGCGCGGCTCGACGCCGACCAGATCGTACGAATCGTGGACGGGGCCGACACCGGCGTGGAGGCGAAGGGGACCAACGTGATCCTCGCCGCCGGCTCGGTGCCGCGTACCTTGCCCGGCTTCGACGTCGACGGCACAATCGTGCTCACCTCTGACGAATTCCTGGACCTCGACACATTGCCGTCGAGCGCCGCGGTCATCGGCGGCGGGGCGATTGGCTGTGAGTTCGCGTCGATGTTGTCCGACATGGGTGCGACGGTCACGATCCTCGAGGGCCTGCCCACGATCCTTGCGGGCTGCGACAGTGAGGTCGTGAGCGTGGTGCAGCGTTCCTTCAAGAAGCGCGGAATCGACGTGCGCGCCGGGGTGAATGTGACCGGCCACACGCCGAAGAAGGGTTCGACGGCGGTCCACGTGGAGGGTGGCGAGGACGTCGTCGTGGACGTGGTGGTGCTCGCGGTCGGGCGACGCCCGCGTAGCGAGGGCCTGCTCGGTGACGGAACCGGCGTCGAGTTGAACGAGCGCGGTTTCGTCGTCGCGAACTCCTCGATGCGTACCGCGAACCCCAACGTCTACGCCATCGGTGACATCGTCGCTAATACCCCGCAGCTCGCGCACGTCGGTTTCGCCGAAGCGATCGTGGCGATCAAGACCATTCTGGGCGAGCCGGTGGTGCCGGTCGACTACGACCGCGTGCCGTGGGCGATCTACTCCAACCCCGAGGTCGCCTTCGTCGGGCTCACCGAGGCCGCCGCGAAGGAGCGGGGCTATGACGTGGTGGTCAAGAAGGACCCGTTCGGGGGCAACAGCCGCGCGCAGATCATTGGCGAGACCGAAGGGGTCGTCAAGATCATTGCGGAGAAGCGTGCCGACGGCACGGCGGGACAGATCCTCGGTGTTCACATGGCGGGACCCTGGGTGACCGAGCAGTTGGGTGCTGGTTACTACGCCGTCAACTGGGAGGCGACGGCCGAGGAGGCCGCCGCACTTATCCAGCCGCACCCGTCGTTGTCGGAGACCTTCGGCGAGACACTGTTGGCGCTATCGGGGAGGGGGCTCCACGTTGGCTGACGTCACGCTGCCGTCACTGGGCGAATCGGTGACCGAAGGAATTATCACTCGGTGGTTCAAGAAGGTCGGCGACTCGGTCGCGCGCGACGAGCCGCTCTTTGAGGTTTCGACCGACAAGGTCGACTCGGAGATGCCGTCACCGGCGGCGGGGGTCCTGACCGAGATCCTGGCCGCTGAGGGTGACACCGTCGAGACCGGGTCGCGAGTTGCAGTGATCGATGAGAACGCCGCCGCCGGGTCGGTGGCGCCGTCGTCGACACCTGAGCCGAGCGCCCCCGCGCCTACCCCGAGCGTGCCGACGACCACGGACGAGCCCGCGAAGTCCGCGGGTGACGCTGTAGCCACCACGGGTTCGCCGCGAGTGGCGGGCGTCGTGATGTCACCGGTCGTGCGCCGCATCCTCGCCGATGGCGGCGTTGAGCCGGCGACGGTGCATGGATCGGGTCCGGGAGGCGCGATCACGCGCCGCGACGCCGAACGCGCGGTCGCGAACGGGCCGACGGACGAAGTCGTCGTACCGTTGTCCAACGGTCTTCGCCGGATGGGCCAGCACATGACACTGTCCACGCAGAGCACCCCGCACGGGTTCGTTGCGATCGAGGCTGACGCGTCGATCTTCGACCAGCTGGACGCGATCGGGCGACACACGCGAGACGGAGTCGAGATCACCGACCAGATGGTCATGGGACTGGCGGCCGTTCGGGCGCTGGGCGAGTTCGAGTTCTTGAACGCCACGTTCGCGGGCGACGAGTTGGTCGTGCACCGGACGGTGAACCTGGGATTCATGCGCGAGGTCCTGCGTGACGGCATGCTCGTGCCGGTCGTGCACGCCGCGGCTGGACTCACGCTGCGGGCACTCGCGCGACGGGTCCACGAGCTCTTCGAGCGCGTCACGACGCGCCAGCTCACGACCGATGACCTCATGGGCGGCACCTTCACCCTCGTCGGTCCGACGGGTCCGGACTCGCTCTGGACCAATCCGATCATCATCCAGCCGGAGGTTGCGGTGCTCTCCATGGGCGCCGTCCGTCGGGTGCCGGTCGTCCTCGAGGACGGTGTATCGGTGGGCGCCGGTCGCCGCGTGGTCATCGGGTTGTCATTCGACCACCGGGTCTGCGAGCCGTTCACCGCGACCGCGTACCTCGAGCGGGTGGCTGAGCTGCTCGCCGGGTTGGACCTGGATAGCGAGCACTAGATGCTGCGCCGCCGCCACGTTGGACGGGTGACCTTCCGTGAGGCGAACGACCTTCAGCGGGCGTTGATGGAGGCGGCAGACGATTACGTCCTCGTGATGGAGCACCCGCCGACGTACACGTTGGGGATCCGCGCCGTTCCCGAGCATTTCCTCGTCCCGCCGTCGAGTCTCGACGCGGACGTCGTGGAGGCCGACCGGGGTGGTGACGTGACCTATCACGGACCCGGTCAGGTGGTCGCGTGGGCCATCGTCACCGTGGATGACGCCCCGGGGGCGGGCCGCGAACACGTCGGCCGCTTGGAAGACGCTGTGATCGCCACTGTCGTGCACTTTGACCCCGAGTCCAAACTCGGTCGGGTCGGACGCCTCGAGGGCTACCCCGGGGTTTGGGCCATGTTGGACGAGCGACCGATCAAGATCGCGGCGGTGGGCGTTCGCACTGAACGAAACCGGACGGGTCACCGTCGGACCCTGCACGGCGTCGCGCTCAACGTCGACGTCGACCTGAAGGCGTTCGACGCGATCGTGCCGTGCGGCATCCCCGACAAGCCCGTCGGTTCCATGCGCTCGCTCGGGCTCGATGCCACTTTCGCAGACGTCGAGGAGTACCTGGGCGCCACGCTCGACTCCGCGCTGGGTGGGCCGGGCTCGCTAGCCGCGGTCGACCGCAGTGGCGCGACCTCGACGTCGGAACGGCCATTGCTGCGCCGACTGCGCAAAGCCGGTGTCGACCCCGACGCCGGCGTCGAGCTGCACTCGCGCAAACCCTCGTGGCTGCGCATCGAAGCGCACATGGGAACCGAGTACCAGTCGCTGCGCAAGCTGACCGATGACCTGCGTCTCGTGACGGTCTGTGAGGAGGCGGGTTGTCCGAACATCTACGAGTGCTGGGCGTCGGGTACGGCGACGTTCATGGTGAACGGGGAGCGATGCACGAGGGCGTGCGGCTTCTGTCTCATCGACACCCGCAAGCCGCTGCCCCTGGACCCGACCGAGCCTGATCGGGTCGCCGAGGCCGTTGTGCGACTCGGGTTGCGCCACGCGGTGATCACGTGCGTCGCCCGCGACGACCTGGCCGACGGTGGCGCGGGCGCCATCGCGGCCGCGGTTATCGCGATCCGTGAACGCTCGCCCGAGACGGCGGTCGAGGTGTTGATCAGTGACCTCAAGGGTGACCTCGAGAGCCTGCAGTTGATCCTCGACGTGCGCCCCGACGTGGTGAACCACAACATCGAGACCGTGGCGCGACTCCAGCGGGCCGTCCGTCCGAGCGCGGGGTACCTGCGGTCGCTGACGGTACTCGCGCGCGCCGGCGCGCAAGGCCTGACGACCAAGTCGGGCATGATGGTCGGCCTCGGCGAGACCGTCGAGGAAGTCGAAGAGACCCTCGCGGACCTGGCGGCAGTCGGGGTCTCGATCGCGACGATCGGCCAGTACGTCCGTCCGACGGCGAACCACGTGCCGGTGGCGCGGTGGTGGGAGCCGGCCGAGTTCGAGGACCTGGCCCGACGCGGCCGCCGCCTTGGCCTCAACCACGTGCAGTCCTCGCCGCTCACCCGATCGAGTTACCACGCCGGCGAGGCGTTGCGTGAGGCGACGCCGCTGCCACTGCCCGAACGCAGATAGCGCAACGTCGCTAGTACTGGCTGGTGTTGGCGATCGACGGTGTCGTGTCGCCCGCGGGAGCGGCGCCGAAGCGCGCCAGGAGGTTGATCGTCGCGCGACGGATCACGTTGGTGACCCCGGGTATCGCGGCGGGGACCCAGAAGTCGCCCAGTCGTGGCGCGTCGGAAAGGTCGAACACCCAGTGCCCGGTGCCGCTCGCGAAGACGCCGCCCTGTCGGGGCTCGGCTACGTAGGTGACGTCGCTGATGCCACCGCCGACGTTGGAGTGTCCAAGGATCTGCAGATCGGAA
>JAJZSM010000022.1 GCA_021849765.1 Actinomycetes bacterium
CGAGTGTCGGGCACCGGGCCTAGTTTGAGGTGATGGGTCACGATTCCAAGCGTCACCCGACGCCGCGCACGCCAGTTGCGCGGCGCATCGCTACGCACGGACTCGCGAACCTCTTTCGTGGCGTCACTCGCGTCAGTGCGCCGCGCGAAGTCCTCGCGGGCATCACGCTGCTCGCTATCGCGATCCCCGAACAACTCGCAACGTCCCAGCTCGCTGGCGTGCCCGCCTTCCTCGCGATGATCGCCTTCATCGCGGCCACGCTGGCCTTCACGCTCGTCGGCTCGAACCCGATTGTCTCGGTGGGGGCCGACTCCACCATCGCGCCGCTCTTCGCCGTCGCGATCACGCACCTCGCGGTGACTGGTTCGGCGCAGTACCTCACGCTCGTCGCTACCACCGCGATCGTGACGGGTCTGCTCGTCGCGGGCGTGGGACTGCTTCGCCTCGGGTGGATGGCGGACTTCCTCTCGGCGCCCATCATCACCGGCTTCATGGCGGGCATCGGGGTCATCATCGTCATCCACCAACTCCCTAAAGCGCTCGGGGTGGCCGGGGGCGGTGAGACGGTCGTTGCACGACTGCACGCCATCGCCGGGGAGTTCGCCCACGTCCAGGGCTGGCCCCTCGCGTTCGCGCTCGGCACCGTCGCGCTGATGGTGATCGGCGAGCGGATCAACCCGCGCTGGCCGACGGCGCTGCTCGCCGTGGCGGTGGGGACCATTTTGGCCGCGACGCTGTCACTGAGCCACCACGGGGTCCTTGAGCTCGGCACGGTGGTCGCCGGCGCGCCCACGTGGCGGCTGCGTTGGCTCTCGGTCCACGAGTGGGGCGTCGTGGTGGCGACCTCGATCACCCTCGCGATCGTCGTCATCTCCCAGAGCGCGATGACCTCGCGGGTCTCGGCCGACGAAATCGGTGTCGCCGAGGACCTCAGCCGGGATTTCGTCGGCGTGGGCGTCGCCAACGTCGTCGCGGGTCTGCTCGGAACCTTCCCCGTCGACGCGAGCCCGCCGCGAACCACGGTGACCCGGCTCTCTGGTGGGCGCACGCGTCTACCCGGTGTGGTCGCCGCGCTCGCCGCGCTCGCGCTCTCACCACTCGCCACCTACGCCCACCAGATCCCGATGGCCGTGCTCGCCGGCGTGCTCTTCTTCATCGCGGGCCGGCTCATCAAGGTCGAGCAGTTCCGCGCGATCTGGCGCACCAGTCGCGGCGAGTTCATCGTTGCCCTCGTCTCCGCCTTCGGGGTGATCATCCTCGGGGTGGAACTCGGCATCGCCGTGGCCGTCGGGCTCGCTGTGGCGCTACGAACCTGGCGCTCAGCACGTCCACACATGGTCGAGCTCGGACGTCGCCGAGGCACGACGAGCTGGGAGCCGATGGGTCGACACGACGTCGAGCACGTGGACCACGTACTCACCGTGTTCTTCGACGAGGCGCTGTACTTCGCCAACGCGGGGGTCTTTCGCCGCGAGCTCCACGAGCTGCTGACGAAGAATCCGTCCACCAAGCACGTCGTGCTCGACGCGGTCGCGATGTCCGATATCGACTACACCGGTCTGCAGTCGCTCACCGAAATCGTCGCCGACCTCGACGCCGAGCACGTCGGGGTGTTCGTCGCGCGGGCGAACGACACCGTCCGTCGCCAACTCGCCAACGCCGTCGATCGCCGCGTACGTGGCCTTCGGCACTTTGACAGCGTTGATGCGGCCGCGGCGCACGCCATGGGTCACTAGGCCAAGCGAGGCGCCGCTAGCGTAACCCCGTGACCACCGCACTGCTCCTCATCGACATCCAGAACGACTACTTTTCCGGCGGGCGCATGGCGCTGAGCGGACCCGAGGCCGCGGCCGACCGGGCCGCGACGCTGCTCACGCGCGCTCGCGCGCTCGGGCAACCGATCGTGCACGTGCGTCACGTGTCCGACCGCCCCGGTGCGACCTTCTTCCTGCCCGACACCGACGGCGCGCTGATCCACCACTCGGTCGAACCGGCACCGGGTGAGACGGTAATCGAGAAGCACCACCCGAACGCCTTTCTCGACACGACGCTCGATCGTCACCTCGAGGCGCTGGGGGCGACGCGGGTCGTGATCGCGGGGATGATGACTCACATGTGCGTCGACTCGACTACCCGGGCCGCGAGCGAGCGCGGCTTTGACTGCGTGGTCGCTTCCGACGCGTGCGCGACGAGGGACCAAGTCTTCAACGGCGTGCACGTCGGCGCGGACCAGGTTCACGCGGCTTTCCTCGCGGCGCTCGACGGCACCTTCGCCACGGTGGGCTCGACGAGCCAGGTCCTGGAGCAACTGGTCTAGCGAAGACACACGCGTGGCCGCTAGGGTCGCTGGGATGCGTTCCTTCCCCGCCGCCGATGCTGACGAGACGTTGCCGGAGCGGTGCCTGCGCTGGGCCATCATTGCCATCGAGTACGCGATCGTCGCCAGCCTGCTGCTCGTGGCCGGCGTCGTGCTCGTGCGTACCGTCGTGGAGTTCCTGCGTCACCAGGGGTCCTTCGCCGGCGTGGTGATCAACGCGATCGACGGCATCCTCGTCGTGGTCATCCTGCTCGATATCGCTCACACGGTCTTCGGGCGGCTCCGTTCCGCCTCCTTCCCGGTTCGGCCCTTCCTCGAGATCGGGGTGCTCGCGGGCGTGCGGGACATCTTGAGCGCCTCGGCGCACCTGACCATCGGCGGCCGCCTGAGCGAACGTGACTTCTCGAACACGCTGATCTCGGTCGGTGTCGGCGTCGGTGTGGTTGTGCTCTTGCTCGTCGGGCTGAACCTACTTCGCATGAGCCTCACCGGAGCGAGTGACGTCGCCGACGCCCCATCGGGCGACGAACGTCCTCGCCGCGACGCGAACTAACTCGAGGTCACGACCACGCTCATGGCGTCGGCGGTGTCACTCGGGGTACCACTCGACGCGTGGACCGCGACGGTGACGCCCGTCGCCCCGTCGCTCGCGAGCGCGAGCTTCAACGCCGCGGCGACGGTTCGAGCCCGCTCGGCGGCGAGGGTCGTCCCCGCGGCGCCGCTCACGTCGGCGGCGTAGCCCTGCAGCGTGACGTAGGTGGCGCCACTGAGCGCGATCCCCTGGGCGAGGTCGGTGACCGACGACGCCAGCGCACCATCGAGCACCGCGGATCCGTTCACGAATGGCCCGATGGCGACGGTGTTGACCGGGCCGGGCACGACGGTGACGGCACGCGACGGCGCGGAGACCCCAAGGGCATTGGTCGCGACGACGGTGACGGTGTAGGTGAGTGCGTCAGCGAGTCCGCTGATCACACAGGTGAGGTCGGCTGGTTGGCGACTCGCGTGGGTCGCACAGGTGGCGCCACCCGGTTCGGCGGTCGTGACGTAGCCCGTGATCGGCGAACCCCCGCCAAAGGCGGGGCGCCAGGTGACGCTCGCCGACTGCTCGAGCGGTACAGCCACGACGGTACCGGGCGGGCTCGGGCGCTTACCGGGGACGGCAACATTGGACCACGGCGACGGTCGGCTCGTGGCGTAGTGCGTGGTGTCCGTGACGCGCACGCGGTAGCGCGCGCCGTTGCGAAGTCCCCCGATGAGGCACGAGAGCAGCGGTCCGGTCGGGTCGGCGCCGAGGTCGGCCTTGGTCGATACCAATCGACAAGACCGTCCTGACGGCGATGCGACGGCCCGGTAGGCGAGCACGGGGAACCCGCCGTTCGAGTGTGGCGCGCGGAATGAGACGAGGACCGCGTTCGTGCGCGCGCTCGCCGTCACCGACGTCGGCGGACTGGGGGCGCCGACGGGTGTCACCGAGACGTCGTTGGAGGTGGCGATGATCCGGATGGTGTTGGTGCTGGCGCCGCGGCCGATCGCGTCGACGACGAAGTCGTAGGTGACGCCCGCGCGCAGGCCCGTGAACGTCGTGCGGGTGGCGAGGACGTTGCGCGCGGGCACGAACGTGCGGTCGGTCGTCGAGCGTTCGACGGCGTAGCCGAGGACCGGGCCGCTGACCGCGCCCCACGCGAGGGTCACCGTCGTGCCCGTTCTGCTGGCGGTCAGGTGCAACGCCGGCGCGCCTGCGCCCGCGCCGGCGGGCGCAGCGACCGTGGCGAGTACGAGCCCCGCGAGGACACCGGCCAGGCGGCGACCCATCAGATGCTCACCTGGTAGGTGTAGCCGAGGTAGGTGGCCGAGAACCGGCCGGCCGTGTCGATCGAGACGCCCACCGACACCAGGTTGTACCAGCCGCCCCAGGCGACGTAGGTGTCACAGTGCCACGTCCAGGGTCGCCAGTCACCGGTGCAGTGGGTCTGGAGCGATCCGGTGCGGCTCTGGACCTCGGCGTTGAAGCCACTGCGCACCGCGAGGTAGGGCGACGAGCTCGAGATCGACACGTAGTAGTTCCCCGCGAAGTGGGCGCTGTACTGGATGAGCCCGGTGTCGATGACGCCCGACTGCGCGTCCACCGAGCCGCTCGAGCTCACCGCGAAACTCCACGATGGCGGGACCGACACCGACGCGAACGAGTAGGTGCGCCCGGCCCAGGTGAAACTACCGCTCACCGACGCCCCGAGGGTGGTGATCGTCGTGCACGCACCCGAGCAGTTGCCAATCGAGAGGGTGCCGCTCACCGCGACCTGGGAGCCCAGCTGGAACGAGGCTGCGACGCTGAGATTAAAGCCCACTGACCCGTTGACGACGTTGAGCGCACCACTGATCGACCCCTGGAAGACGCCACCGAGGTCGACGTTGCCGCTCACCGTGAGTGACTGCTGCTGGGGGCTGAGGGTGAGCGCGAAGTTGAGGTTACCCAGGTTGTAGCCCCCGGGGTTGAACGAGGCGTTGCCCTTGAGCGTGGCTTCGACGCCACCGCCGCTCGCCGGGCCGAAGTACCCCGAGATTGCGACGGTCGATCCGAGCATGTCCAGGGAGGCCTTCGCAGTCACCGTGACGATTTTGAGGTGATCAAAGCCAAAGAAACTGAGGTCGAAGGTCTTGGCGTGGACGTACATGGACATGCTGAAGCCCGACAGGGTGACGTTCGCCGTGCCCGTGAGGTTGATGTCGCCACTCGAGTTGATCGAGCCCTCCACCTGGACCTGATTACTCGGGCCGAGGATCTGTATCCCGCCCGAGAAGGTGAGCGAGAAAGATGAACCAATCGTGACGCTCACCGAGGCGTTCTGGAGGGTGAAGGGGCCGGCACTGAACCCCTGAACCGTGGCCGATCCCGTGAAGGTGAAGGGGTTGACCGTGAGGACGGCGTCGAAGGTTACCGCGACGCCGACGAATGAGCCGTGGAACCCGATGGCGAACCCGGGGCTGATCGTCGTGCCAGCGACGGAGCAACCACTCGGCGCCGCGACGAACGTGGCGTAGCTCGCCGTTAACACGCCGTTTCCGATGTCCACCACGCTCGGCGCGTTGGCGGCGGGGTTCCCGATCGCGACCGCGAGACAGGGGTTGGTGGCCGAGATGTTCATCGTGAACGAGAGCGGGACATCCTGTCCGGTGCCGATGCCGAGGTCACTCGTGATGGTCGCGGGCAGTGAGCCCGACGCCGTGAGACCGAAACTCGGCAGCGGGATCGGCGCGACGAGGGTGACGCCGGCTTGGATGCCGAAGTTCGTGATGTCCAGGCCGGGGTAACCGAAGGCGTTCTGCCACGCGGGAGCACCGTTGACGCCGCTGCCAGCAATGGAGAACACCAGCGTGCTCGACGATGGCTGGTAGCTGAGCGCGAGGGTCACGGCGACGCTTTGCGGGGCGCCACCGGCGGCGCTGCCACTGATCGTGAGGGTTCCAGATTCCGAGAGCGTGATGAACGCCGTCCCATTGGACACCCCGGCGGAGAGCGCGAGGTCGCCAAAGGTGAAGGAGAACTCCGAGGAGGCACTGACGGGCACGCTCATGGGGAAGACGGCGTTGACCGAGAAGTCACTGGCCGAGGTGTAGGTGACGTAGACCGAGATCGAGGACGTCTGGCCGAGGAACGTCGCGACGAAGCTCGGCAGGCTGAGCGATCCGCTGAGGACGAACGTGTTCGCGGGGACGTTGACACTGATCCCGTTCAGGGTCATCGTGGCCGAGGTCGTGACGTAGGCGATGGTGTTGATCGAGGCACCGGTCGATCCGAGCTCGAAGGGCGGCGTGAAATCGGCGACCACCGCGAGGCCGTTGGTGTCATAGACCAGGCTGGCGGTGATGTTGATCGCGGTGCCGGCGAAGGTGAGGCTGACCGTGCCACTCACCAGGAGCGCGAACCCTGATGCGCTGCCGAGTCCGTTGAGCCCGATGGTGCTGCCCGGGGTGGCGAAGTTGGGGTCGTTGTAGGAGAGCTCGAAGGTCGGGCTGGTGATCGTGAGCACGCCGCTCACGACGGTGATCGGTCCGGGCATGGTGGCGGCCAAGTCGAAGGCGTGGGTCGTGAGGTCGTAGTACGCACTGAGCGAGAGGTCCTGGGTCGCCAGGGGGCTGAAGGTCAGCGCCAGATTCCCGCTCAGGGCGATGTAGGTGTCATTGGTGGCGGCGGGACAGGGAAGGGTCCCCGAGCCGGAACAGGTGTTGGCAATCGTCAGTGTGAGCGAGTTGAGCGACACGACCCCGGGTATCAGCGTGACGGGCGAAACCGAGGCGGTGACGTTCCACTGCACGGTCGCGAAGTCGCCGCCGAAGTGCCCGTAGGCGACGCTCCCGGACAGCGACGAGAGAGGTATCGAGAAGTTCGAGGTGATCGGGATTGAACCGGTCGAACTGGTGACGGCGAGGCTGGCCGACCAGTCCTCTGGGTCGACGTAGGTGAAGTTCACCGGTAGCGCAAGGGTCCCCACCGTCAGCGTCGCCGAACCGGTCAGGGTCGCGTTCGACGTCGCAGCGGAGAAGGTGAAGGTGAGCGATCCGGCAAAGGTCACGCCCGGGACGATCGTGATGGGCGTGGCCGTCGAGCCGCTGAGGGAACCAGCGAGGGTCCCGCTCTGGTCGCTCAGGGTGCCCGTGACCGCGAGCGAGACCGGGGAGGGGGAGGGGTTCGCCGGCGTGCCAGGGGGCGAGAAGGTTATCGAGCCATTGTTCACGGCGATCGACCAGTCTTGGGCGTCCGTGTAGGTGAGTGCGATGGGCAGTGACACCGTGCTGGAACCGCCGGCGTTGACCAGTTCGATCGTCAGGCTGGCACTGGCGCTCAGCGCGGGGCTGGCGCCGCCGCTGGTATCCACGGTCACCGAACCGGTGAGGGTGACACCGCCGCCGAGCTGGACGGGCGAGAGCGGTGAGAAGTCGAGTCCGAGGCCGCCCGAGATCGTTCCGTTGGCGTCGGTGACGGTCCCCGAGAACTCGGGCGTGGCGCCGAAGAAGGTGATGCCGCTCTGGGTCGTGGCGATGGTGATCGTCCAGTCGGTGGCATCGGTGTAGGTGACGTTGACGCCAATCGTTTCGTTCGTGAACAACGACAGCCCGCTGGGCAGCGTGATCGTCGTGGTGGCGCTACAAGAGGTCGTGTTGTTGGTCCACGTCGCCGACGAGAGGGTGAAACCGCCGAGGGTGAGCGGCGAACTCGGGCAGGTGATCGCGTGGGGACTGGTGGTGTCACCGCTCGGCGGTGGTGTCGACGCCGCCGCCACGACGTGGGCGTGCACCGGACCCCCGAGCGACGTCGTACTGGTGCTACCCGCTGTGGCGTCGATCGGTTGGGTGGCGGGGATCGCCGGCGTTGCCGGTGTGGCCGCCGGCGACGGCGACTCGGCCGCCGGCTCGGATCGCGGTGGCGACGGTGACGTCGCGGTTGGCGTCGTCGCCGGGGGTGTCGCGTGGCCGAGCACGTTGACGATGGCGAGGCCGGCGTTCTTCACGCTCCCGTCTCGGGCGCTCGAGACAACGGCGATGATGGCCATGCCCACCGGTGCGGTGGAGCTCGCCTGCAGCGCGACGCGCAGCATGAAGGGGGAGTTCGTCAGTATCGGCGCCGGATGGCGACAGGTGAGCGTTCCCGTCCCGCTCGGACAGGTCCAACCATTCACGTGCTCGGCCAGCATCGTGAAGCCGGTGGGCACGATGATGGTGTCGGCGAGGCCACTCGCCACGCCATCGCTCGCTTGGTGGACGACGGCGATGCTCGCGGTCGCGCCCCGAGGCACACTCTGGGATCCAATGGTCTCGACCTGGATGTGCAGGGAGCCCACCGCCTTGGACGTCACGGTCACCGCGCCGGGTACCGAGCGCTGCAGCGTGACGCCGTAGGGGCCGGTGACGAGCAGAGCGCTCGACCAGGCGTCACTCGTGCGGCTACGACCGTGAAGAAGCTCCGGTCCGTTCACGCGGTAGGTCAACGTGAGCGGCGAGGCGGACCCGCCAACCCCGACGCCGCGCCGGTAGGTACAGGACGGACTCGCGGTAAGCGCGCCCGAACAGCGCCAGCCCGGTGAACTCGACTGCCACGACAGGATCGATTGCGGCAGGGCGTGGTCGACGGTGATCGCCCCCGCGGCGACCGGGGCGCCGGCGGTGTCGTGCACGACGTAGCTGACGGAACCGGCCACGTCACGCGAGACAACGGGAGTCATCGAGCGGTCGAGGGAGACCGTGGGGAGGTTCGTCGGACCGACTGAGACCGGCACGGTGAGTGAACTCGCAGGGGCGCCGTCGAGTGACCCGCGCAACGAGAGCTCCGCGTGCGCGGTGAGGGCGGCGCGGCGATGGTTCACGAGTTCGACGTAGGCGATCACCGTCGGCGCCGCAGTGACGGCGTGTTGCAGCGAGCACGAACTCGTGTCGTGGCGCGTCGCGCATGACCAGTGCCCGCCCGTTGGCTGCCCGCTCGAGGCAACGACGCTGCTCAGGGCAGAGACCCGAAAGCCTTGGGGCACGTTCAGGCGAAGCGTCGTCGGTCCCGTCGCCGACGACTGATCGATGAGGGCGACGGACACCACGTCGACGCCACTCGCGTGCAGCTCCACGTGGTTGAGCGGCGCACCGTGCAGGTTGACGACCTCGAGTGTCGTGGCGGCGCCCGCGGGATGCGCGACGAACGCCCCGACGCTCGACAACGTTGTGACGAGCGCACCCGCGAGTGCGATGGTCGTCGCGCGACGCCATCCCCACCTTGCTCTCGTGCCCATCGCCCTCCCCGTATCGTGGCGATTCTGGTATTGCGACGTCGGCGGAGCAAGTGATTCCGTCGTTGAAGGCTGAGACGAATTTCAGATGCGTCACGCCCTCGTGGGATGCGAAGACGACTAGTTCGCGTGGGCGCTCGCGGACGACGACTGCAGCGCCGACGTCGGTGTCGATGTTGCGATCAGTGACGCGGGCGTCGGCGATCTCGGAAGTAGAAGAGGATCGACATCCCCTCGCCGACGAGCACTAGTGACGCGATGACGAACATCGACGCGAGTGCGCGGTGAAGGTCCGTCACGCCGGCGGCGTCGGGTCCCGCCTGGGTGAGCGCGACGAAGGGACCGACGAGGACACCGAGCACCGCGATCTTCCAGGAACGCGCGCGCAGCCGATCCTGTGCCCGAAGTACGCGCCCCGCGTTGCGGGTGTCACCGTGGTGGTCGCGAATGAGAGGTGCGCTAGCGCCCACGGCCGTTGCCGTTGAAGAAGAAGGGCTTGGTCCGTCGTCCATCGGGCAGGCGCGGGGCGATCGAGGAGTACTGGCTCGCCTTCTTCTCGAAGAAGAAGTGGGTGAGGCGCGCTCGCCACGTCGTGTGCACGAGTACCCGGGGTTCGTCGGGTGCGGTAACGTCGTCCCCGTCGGCGCGCCGGGTGGGTTGGGACACGAACGCCTCGACTGCCGCGTCCTCGAAGTGCTCTTCGGATGGGACACCCATAATCGGACGCTACACCTGCACCGGCGTAACGGTACGCCGGTGCAGGTGTAGCAACGACTGGCTACTGCGCCGCGAGTTGGCGCAGCACGAAGTTCAAGACGCCGCCGTGACGGTAGTACTCGGCCTCGGTCGGGGTGTCGATGCGCAGGCGGACCGCGAACTCGGCCACCTCACCCGAGCTGCGCGTCGCGCGCACGGTGACGCGCGGCACCATCTCACCACGGTTGAGCGCGTCGAGTCCGAGCACGTCGTAGACCTCGGTGCCGTCAAGCTCGTGGGTCGCCGCGTTCTCACCGGGCAGGAACTGCAAGGGAAGCACGCCCATGCCGACGAGGTTGGAGCGGTGGATCCGCTCGAAGCTCTCCACGAGCACCGCCTTCACACCGAGCAGCTTGGTGCCCTTGGCGGCCCAGTCGCGACTGGAGCCACTGCCGTACTCCTTGCCACCGAGGATCACGAGCGGCGTGCCCTCGGCCGCGTAGGCGACGGCCGCGTCGAAGATCGAGGTCTGCTCGCCTTCGGGGAACTTCACCGTGACCCCACCCTCGGTGCCCGGAGCCAGCTGGTTGCGAAGCCGGATGTTGGCGAACGTGCCACGCATCATGACCTCGTGGTTGCCCCGGCGCGTGCCGTAGCTGTTGAAGTCCTGAGGCGCGATGCCCTTTTCGGTGAGGTAGAGGCCCGCGGGCGCGTTCGCGCGGATGTTTCCCGCTGGCGAGATGTGGTCGGTCGTGACCGAGTCGCCGAGCTTGGCGAGCACGCGCGCGCCGACGACGTCGGTGACGACGCCCGGCTCGGGAGTGAGTCCCGCGAAGTACGGGGGCAGCTTCACGTAGGTCGAGTCGTCGTCCCACGCGTAGGTGACCGCGTTGGTCGTCGGCACCGCCTGCCAACGCTCGTCGCCGCTGAAGGCACTCGCGTAGCGCTCCTGGAACATCGCCGGGGTGAGCGAGGCGCGCACGGCCTCGGCCACTTCCGCGTCGGTCGGCCAGAGGTCGGCGAGCATGACCGGCTGACCATCGCGGTCGACGCCGAGGGGCTCACTCGACAGGTCGATGTCGATCGTGCCGGCGATCGCGTAGGCGACGACGAGCGGCGGGCTCGCGAGGTAGTTCTGCTTCACGTCGGGGTGGATGCGACCCTCGAAGTTCCGGTTGCCCGAGAGCACCGAGACGACCGAGAGGTCGTGCGCGTTCACCGCGTCCGAGACGCCGGGCAGCAGGGGACCGGTGTTGCCGATGCAGGTCGTGCAACCAAATCCGGCCAGGTAGAAGCCGAGCTGGTCGAGCGGGGTGACGAGGTCGGCGCGCTCGAGGTAGTCCATGACGACCCGGCTACCGGGTGCGAGCGAGGTCTTCACCCACGGCTTCGCGGTGAGGCCCTTGGCGACGGCTCGGCGCGCGACGAGTCCGGCGGCCACGAGCACGGCCGGGTTCGAGGTGTTGGTGCACGACGTGATCGCCGCCACGGTGACCGCGCCGTCACGCAGGGACGCGGCGTGCTCGGCGCCCTCGACGGTGATCGGCTCGCGGCCGAGCGCGTCGCGGAACGCCCCACGGGCACCGGAGAGCGAGACGCGGTCCTGGGGGCGCTTGGGGCCGGCGAGGCTCGGCTCGACGATCGACAGGTCGAGCTCGACGTACTCGGAGTACGTGGGCTCGGCGACGGTGTCGTCGTGCCAGACGCCCTGGGCCTTCGCGTAGGCCTCGACGAGGGCGAGGTGTTCAGCGTTGCGGCCGGTGAAGGCGAGGTAGTTCAGGGTGACCTGGTCGATGGGGAAGATCGTGCAGGTCGCGCCGTACTCGGGGGACATGTTGCCGATCGTCGCGCGAGTCTCGAGGGATAGTG
>JAJZSM010000023.1 GCA_021849765.1 Actinomycetes bacterium
AAAACCCGGCGTGCCGTAGCAGTCGTCCTTCATCACGTACTTGATGGTTCGGCCGTTGATCCCGCCGTGCTGGTTCACCCACGTGAAGACCGCGTTGGCGGCCTTGGCGACCTCGCTATAGCCCTGGGACGCGATGCCGGTCAGTGGCACGGTCGCACCGATGGTCACCTGCTTCGCGGTCACTCCTGGGACCTTGGGTGCCTTCGTCGAAGCCCCCGCCGTTCCCATCGATGCCCCCATCGTGACCAGACTGAGACTCAGCGCCAGCGCTGAGCCAGTAATCGTCAGACGACGTGTGCGTCGTACCTCCATGGTTTGTCTCCCCCCTCCACCGTTCCCGATGGTCTGTTCCTTCTCTTACTTACTAGCGCGTAAGCCCGATCCTGAACTTAGACGGTCGGGTCGGCCGAGGCAATTCACCTCGCGCGCCACGCCGCGAAACGCCGACGCACGAAGCCCGCGATACCGGTAGGCGCGAACAGGATCGTCAGCACCAACAGGCCGCCGAAGATGATCCCGTTGAGCTGGCTCGCGACGTTGCCCTGGGGGTTGAGCCCGGTGTGCGCGGTGAACCACGCGATCACGTTCGCGGCGAAGGCGTAGATCAGTCCGCCGATGAGGGCCCCCGGTATCGTCCCGATGCCACCGATCACGACCAGCGAGAGGATCGTGACCGACAGGGCGAACCCGTAGGTCGACGGCGTCACCGCGTTGTTGATCAGCGTCCACAGCCCGCCGCCGAGCGCCGCGTAGGACGCCGAGACGATGAAGGCGATCACGCGCGCGCGCGGCAGCGAGATGCCGACCAGCTCGGCCGCGACGTCGTTGTCGCGCACGAGGCGCATGGCGCGTCCGGTGCGGCTCGCGAAGAGGTTCGCCATGAAGAACAGCGCGATGCCCGCCGTGACGATCGTGATGTCGACGAGCCAGACCGAGTTGGTGGTGAGCGACGAGGTCCCGGCCTTGAAGAAGTGCAGCACCCAGGCCGGGGCGTTCACCGCGGTGGGCAGCTGCAGGCCCGAGTCCCCGCCGGTCCAGGTGCCAAAGAGGTTCAGGACCGCGCCGAAGGCGACCGAGAAGGCGAGTGTCATGCCCGCGAGGTAGGGGCCGCGCAAGCGCGTCGCGGGCAACCCGAGCAGCAGTCCCACGAGGGCACCGGCCACCACGGCCAAGATCAGCACGACGGCGATCGGCGTCGTCGGGTGGTGATTGGCCCACACCGCGACCGTGAAGGCGCCCACCCCCATGAAGGCGCCGTTGCCCAGCGAGATCTGCCCCGAGGAGCCGGTGAGGAACGAGAGGCCGAGCAGCACGATCGACATCGCCGCACCGATGGCCAGGTTGTCGTCGACCGTCGCCGAGAAGAAGGCCGTAAGCACGATCGAGACGTCCACGGCCAGCAGGCTGATCGCCGCCCGGGCCGCGACCGGATGGTTGCGGCGGAACTCGCTCGAGGAGAGCACCGTCGCACAGGCGACCAGTACGACCGACGCGATGGAAAAGGCCGTCGCCGCCCGAACCGTGCCGACCCCGAGGATCGAGGCGAGCACCGCCGCCACGCCGAGGGCCGTGCCGGCCACGACTCGCTGATTCGATCGAACGCCGCGCATCACACCCGCCTCTGGGCCGAGCGCGTGAACACGCCGTTCGGGCGAACCATGAGCGACACGATGAGCATCCCCAGGGCCACGAGGATGATGGCGTTGGAGTTCAGGTAGTCGCCCACGAACTGCAAGATGACCCCGAGCGCGATACCCGACAGCAGCGCGCCGACCGGGCTGTCCAGGCCGCCGATCGCCGCGGCGATGAAGCCGAAGGCGAAGACACCGTCCATGGCCGTGGGCGTCAGTCCGGTGAAGTAGTTCGACGCCACCAATACCGCCGTCACCGCGCCGACGGCGCTCGAGAGCATCCAGCCCAAGGTCAGCATCCTGCCCACCCGGACCCCGAGCAGGCGCGACACCTCGGGTGCGAGGGCGGCGGCGCGAAGTCGCAGCCCGAGCTTGGTGAACTGGAACAGCCCGGCGATCACGCTCATCACGACGACCGCGGTGATGATCTCGTAGAGCGCGAAGGGCGACATCGCCACGGGCTTGTGGTTGAGCTGCCAGTCCACCATCGAGAACGGCGTCGCCAGTCCGCGCGAGGCCGTCGACCAGATGGCCGCCGCGACCGACTCGAGCACGAGCAGGAAACCGACCATGGCCACGACCGGGTTGATCTCGGGCTTGCCGTAGAGGACGCGGACGATCACCCGCTCGGTGGCGCCGCCGATGACGAGACCACTGAGGATCGCGACCGCCATCGAGATCCAGTAACTGGTCGTGGGTGCGAGCACCGCGAAGCCGATGTAGGTCGCGATCATGGCCATCGCGCCCTGGGCGAAGTTGAGGATCCTCGTCGAGCGCCACACGAGCACCAGGCTCAGCGCCACGAGGCTGTAGATCACACCGTTGGTGATCCCTCCGAGGACGTCGGCGAAGTTGCGCGACGTGAGAAACGAACTCATCACTTCACCATCCCGAGGTAGTACTGGCGCAGCTGGTCGTCCTGGGCGACCGCCGCGGCGGCGTCGTTGGCGACCACCCGACCGAGGTACAGCACGACCGCGCGGCTCGCGATGCGAAGCGCCGACTTCGCGTTCTGCTCGACCAAGATCACCGTCAGGCCGGTCGTCGTGCAGAGCTCAGCGATGGTGTGCATCAGCTGGGCCGTCACGAGCGGCGCGAGGCCGAGTGACGGCTCGTCGAGCAGCAGCACCGTCGGCTTGGCGATGAGCGCGCGCGCCATCGCGAGCATCTGGCGCTCGCCGCCCGACAAGGTCGCGGCCGCCTGCTTGCGCCGCTCGCCGAGCACGGGGAACCACTCGTACTGCTGGGCGAGCCCGTCGCGCAAGGACGTCGAGGTGATCATGGCGCCCAGGCGAAGGTTCTCCTCGACGGTGAACTCGGCGATCACTCCGCGCCCCTCGGGCACGTGGCCCACGCCCCGGCGCACGATGTCCTCGGTCCGCATGCCCGTGAGGGTCACGTCGTCGAGTGAGACGGTGCCCGAGCGCGGCGTGACGAGTCCGCTGATGGTGCGCAGCAGCGTCGTCTTGCCGGCGCCGTTGGCGCCGAGCACGGCGGTGATGGCGCCGGTCTCGGTCTCGAAGGAGACGTCGCGAAGTGCCTGGACGGCGCCGTAGGCGACCGAGAGCCCGTCGATACGGATCATTCGTCGACTCCCAGGTAGGCGGCGATCACGGCCTCGTGGGCGCGAATCTCGTCGGGCGTGCCGGTCGCGATGACCTCGCCGAAGCTGAGCACGACCAACCGGTCCACGAGGGGCATCACGAACTCCATGTCGTGCTCGACGAGCAGCACACCCATCGAGGATCGCAGCTCGCTGATCAGCGCCGAGAACTCCTCGAGCTCGGCCTCGTCGAGTCCCGACGCTGGCTCGTCGAGCATCAACAGGCTGGGCTCGCTCATCAGTGCGCGCGCCACCGAGACCTTCTTGGCCACGCCGTAGGGGATGGCACTGGGCATCTGGGCGGCGACGTTGGCCACGCCGAGTCGCTCGAGCATGGCCATCGCCGACACCCGCAGGCTTCGCTCGCTGCGCACGCCGCGCGGCAGCGCGAAGAGGCTCGTGAAGAAGTCGCCGCCGGCGCGGATGTGCCCGCCGGCCATCACGTTCTCGAGCACCGTGCAGTGCGGGAAGAGTCCGACACCCTGGAGCGTGCGTGCCACGCCGATGCCCGCGAGCTCGCTCGGGTGCACGTTGGACCGTCCGGCCGCGCGATAGTGCACGTGGCCCGAGGACGGTCGGACGAAGCCGCACGCCACGTTGAAGGCGGTCGTCTTGCCGGCGCCGTTCGGTCCGATCAACCCGACGATCTCGCCCGAGGCGACCGAGAACGAGACGTCGCGCAGCGCGTGCAGCCCGCCGAAGTGCACGGAGACGCGATCGAGCTCTAGCAGTGACGAACCGCGGGTTGATTCCATTGCAGCCCTAAGTTACACACTCGCGAACCCGTCTCGTGGACATGGTCGCCGGGTGGGCGAAAGCCGTGGGAGATGCGGCGGGCCTAGTCGACCGTTACGGACCGCGCCGGGGCCCGCCGGGCCAGGAGTACGTCGCGCGAGACCACCGACGGCCGCACCCGGGCCCCGAGCTCGATGTCGGCGGCGACGTCGCTGCGAACGTCGACTCGCACCGCAACGCCGTCGACCTGGATGATGACCCGAGTGGTCGCGCCGAGGAAGCTCTTGTGGGTGACGAAGGGCTTGGCCGTGTCGTCGAGGGTGATGGTGACGTCCTCGGGCCGCAGCAGCGCGTCGACCTCGCCCTCGGGCACGCCGGCGTCGCTCGGGCGCACGGGGCACCGCTCGCCAAAGAGTGTTACCGATCCGTCGGTTGGCTCGACCGGCACGCGACTCGAGACGCCGACGAATTCGGCGACGAAGGGGGTGGTCGGGCGCGAGTAGAGCGTGGCGGGCGTCGCCGTCTGCTCGGCGCGACCCGCGGACATCACGCACACCCGGTCGGCCATCGAGAGCGCCTCTTCCTGGTCGTGGGTGACAAAGACGGTCGTGATCGCGAGGCGCTGCTGCAGCTGACGGATCTGGTCGCGCAGCTCGGCGCGCACCTTCGCGTCGAGCGCCGACAGCGGCTCGTCGAGCAGCAGGACCCGCGGTTCGATCGCGAGGGCCCGGGCAAGGGCGACGCGCTGTTGTTGGCCGCCCGACATCTGGTGGGGGTACTTGAGGGCCTGGTCGCTCAGGCCCACCAGCTCCAGGAGCTCACCCGCCTTCTGGCGGCGCTGGGCCGCGTGCTGGTGGCGCATCCGCAGGCCGAAGGCCACGTTGTTCAGGGCGTTCATGTTGGGAAAGAGCGAGTAGCTCTGAAAGACCATCCCCATGTCGCGGTGCTGGGCGCTGATCTTGCCGACGTCGCGGCCGTCGACGGTCACCCGCCCGCGATCCAGTTGCTCGAAGCCCGCGAGCACGCGCAGCGCGGTCGTCTTGCCACAGCCCGACGGGCCGAGCAAGGCCACGAACTCGCCGGGTTCGATGTCGAGGGAGAACCCGTCGAGTGCCCGGGTCGCGCCGTAGGTCCGAACGAGTCCCTCCAGGCTCACGCGTGCGCCGGCGGGAGCCGGCTCGGCGGTTCGAGTGGCGACGTGGTGTTCGGTCACGAGTTGTTCGTCCTTCTGCGTGCACGACGCGATTGCGAGCGATCGAGTGAGACAATGAGCGTAATCAGCAGCCAGGTCCCCACCAGCGAGACCATCGAGACCGCCGTGGAGACGTGGGCGTCGACCTGCTGGAACTGGTAGATCCACACCGGCAGCGTCGTCCATAGGTCGAGGCTCGCCATGGTGAACTCGCCGAGCACCAGCGCGAGCGTGAGCACCGTCGCCGAGAGCAGCGCCGAGCGCAGGTTGGGCACGACCACGCGCCAGAGCGTGTTGAACCAGTTGCCCCCGAGCGAGCGCGACGCCTCGACGAGCGTCTTCAAGTCGATGGCGCTCAGGCCCGCGTCGAGGGATCGGTAGACGAAGGGCATCGACAGGATCACGTAGACGAGGCTCAGCAGGTAGGGCGACGCGCGCAGCCACAGCGGCGCGGCACGCAGCACGCCGAGGATGAGCACGATCGGCGGGATCACGATGGGCAGGATTGTCACGAAGTCGAGCAGCCGTCGAAGCCTCGGGAACTTCAGGTGCACGTAGACCGAGGTCGGGACCATGAGCACGAGCGTCAGCGCGAGGGTCACGACCGCCAGGCGCATCGAGAGCCAGAAGGCCGCCGAGAAGCCCGGCTCGGACGGGATCGCTCGCACGGCGTAGAGCGACAGGTGGCCGGCGTCGTTCTCGAAGGAGAATCGCAGTCCGGCGTAGATCGGGATGAGGAAGTACGCGCCGGCGATGAAGAGCACGACGGCCCGCCACACCCGCAGGCGCGGCCAGCGCCGACGCGTCGGCGGCTCGACGGTGACCAGCGCGTCCTCGACGACGTCGGGGATCAGCGCAGCCACTTGGACGCCCTTCGACGAACGAGCCCGTAGAGGATCATGGTCAGCGCGAGCACGACGAACATGCCCAGGCCGACGGCGTAGCCGACGTTCTCCTGGCCCGCGAGCTGGTTGCCCGCGAGCAGTGAGCCGATCTGGATCGGCGCCAGGGTCACCGTGCCCGCGGTCAGGGTCTCGGCGGTGGCGTAGGCGGCGAATCCGCTGCCAAAGAGCAGCAGCATCCCCCCGAGCACCGAGGGCATCAGCACCGGGATGCCGACGTGGCGCCAGTAGCGCCAGCTCGAGGCGCCCATGTTCTCGGCCGCCTCGCGCCACGACGGCCGAAGCCCGCCGAGCGCCGGGGTGATCACGAGGACCATGAGCGGCACCTGGAAGTACAGGTAGACGAGCACGACGCCGTAGAACGAGTAGAGGTTGAAGCCGAAGTTCCACGGGTTGAGGTGGATCGCGCTCAGCCACGCCGTCAGGATGCCCGTCGAGCCCAGGGTCGCGATGAACATGAAGGTGAGGTTGATGCCGCCGAAGTTGGCGAGCACACCCGAGGCGGTCGCGACGAGCCGCTTGAGCAAGTTGGAGCGCGACGTGGCGATGGCGTAGGCGAGGATCAGGCCCAAAATACCCGGCACGATGGAGGTGATCAGGGCCAGCACGATACTGTTCTCGAACCCGAGCAGGTAGGACCCGTGGGTCACCAGGGTGATGTTCGACAGGGTCGGCTTGCCCTGCTCACTCTGGAAGGCGTAGTAGATGACCGCGAGGATCGGCACGCCGAGGCCGAGGAAGGAATAGATCGAGAACGGCGCCATCGCCGCGACCGGCGCGAGCGCGCGACCCAGTGATCGGCGCCGGGAACGCACGGCGACGTCGGCGCCCCCGGCCCCGGGTGCCGTGGCTCCCGGGCCGGGGACGCTCAGTTGTTCGTCTGACGTCGCTGAAGTCATGCCTGTACTACTACTACGGACCTGACGTGACCTCGGTCGGCCAGTTGGCGACCACGACGGCCTCGGCCTTGGTGATCTGTGCCTGGGTCGGGTACTGGATGGCGCCCTTGGGCAGCGGCGGCAAGGCGGCGAGCGCCTTGGCGTTGGCCAGGTGGTGCTGGGTCATGTACGCCAGCTCGACCGGTCGGGCCATGCCCTGGAGCCAGATGTTCTGACCCTGGGTCGAGTAGAGGAACTCCTCCCACAGGCGCGCGGCCGCCGGGTCCGGTGCCGACTTGTTGATGGCCTGGGTGTAGTACTCAGCCATCGACGCGTCGCTCGGGATCACGACCTTCCACTTCTTGGCGTAGCCGGGCAGGGTGTTGATGCCCGACGCCTGGAGGTAGTCCCACCAGATGACGATGTTCGTCGCCCCGCTCTGGACCGTCGAGGGCCCGGCCACGGTGGCCACGAAGTTGCCGTTGGCGTTCATCGTCTTGAAGTAGTCGACGCCCGGCTTCACGTTGTTCAGCGAGCCGTGGTTCGCGATGGCCGCGGCCATGACCGCCGCGAGCGCCGAGCTCGAGGCCGTCGGGTTGTTGTTGATCCCGATCTTGTAGCCCTTGCCCTTCTGGAGCATCTGGGCGAAGGACGTCGGGCAGACCTTCACGACCGCGGCGTTGCAGCCGATCGCGACGAACCCGCCGTAGTCATCGAACCAGTACCCGTTGGGCTGCTTGAGCGCCGCGGGGATGTGCGCCCAGGTCGACACGCGGTACGGCGCGAGCAACCCCTTCTGCTGAGCCGTGATCGCGAAGTTGGTGCCCACGTCGATCACGTCGGGATTGGTCGAGCGGCCCTTGTCAGCGATGATCGCGTTGATCTCGTCCTGGCTGGAACCGTTCGGGTTCTCCGAGTTCACCTTGATGTCGTACTTCTTCGAGAACGTCGAAATCATCGCGCCGTAGTTCGCCCAGTTCGGCGGCAACGCGATGACGTTGAGCGTCCCTTCCTTCTTGGCTGCCGCGACCAGCGCCGCCATCGACGTTGGCCCACTCGCGGCGAGGGTCTGTACGGTCGACCAATTGACCGTCGTCGCCCCACTGGCGCCCACCGAACCGGTGACCGATACGACGGCCAGACTGGCCATCGTCGCTCCAGCGGCGAGCACCACCTTCACTCGTTTTAGGGACATTCCTTTACCTTCCGCCCTTTGCGAATCCTCCCGTTTGGAGGTCCGCGGCGAACCTTACCTGATGGAACGTGAGATTTCCGAGGCACGCCGTGAACTCCTAGATAACGGCAGATGAACTCCGCGCGACGCGGTGCCCGCAACTGGCGCGACACAGTTCCTACCTGATCACAACTTGTTTACTGGGACCGTGACTGCGCCGGCGCACGGCGCGTTCACCCGGCGCAGACAATCAGTTCATCATCGTGCGGTGGCGTGGCTGGGGCGATCACGGCTCGTAGGGTGCACCCATGGAGTTCGAATTCGCCGGTGAGGTCTGGTACTGGCGGGGGCCGTCGCCCTGCCATTTCGTCACCGTTCCCCCCGATGCCAGCGAACAGATTCACGAGCTCTCGTCGCTGCTCACCTACGGCTGGGGGTCATCTCCGTCACGGCCCAGATCGGGGAGACGACATGGACGACCTCGCTCTTCCCGAAGGTTGATGGCTACGCCCTGCCCCTGCGCGCGGCGGTCCGATCAACCCAGGACGTGACGTTGGGTGACGTCGTACGCGTAACCATGCGCCTCGACGTGTCGCTCTAGACCTCGGCGCACCGCGCTGAGGTCACTGATGGGTCCTCATGGAAGGAGCGACCACACGCAGACCAACGAGTCAGCCCTCGCGAGCGAACAACAGGAACGCAACGCGCGGGCACGGGTTCGCGGTGCGCGCACGGTGACAGAACGCGACCGCGCGAGCGGCTCGGCCGACGCCGCGGCGCCGGGTTCGCAATGCATAACAGCAGCCCACCGTGATGGCGGTCGATCCTGTGACATCGCCACCGTCGCACCGGTTTGAGGGTTAACGCCGCCAGAAGAACAGGTGGGTCACGCCACTCGGGCTAGGAATCGCCTCGATGACAAAGCGGTCGGCCAGTTCGTCGGGGCTCGCCCACAGTCGCTCCCCACGACCCATCACGACGGGCACCACCGCGACGTGCAGCTGGTCAATGAGATCGGCGTCGAGGAATTCGCGCACCGTGGCGACACCGCCGCCAATGCGCACGTCTTTGCCCTGGGCAGCCTCGAGCGCCCGCGCGAGTGCGTCCTGCGGCGGCGCATCAAGAAAATGGAACGTGGTGTCGCCCGCGGCAAACGATGGTCGCACGTGATGCGTGAGTACGAACACCGGCGTGTGGAACGGCGTGTCCTCCCCCCACCACCCTTGCCACTCGAAGTCTTCCCACGGTCCGCGCTGGGGACCGAATTTGTTCCGTCCCATGATCTCGGCACCGATGTTGCGGGTGAAGTCACGGGTGCAGTAGTCGTCGAGCCCGTAGGTCCCGCCCGGCTCGGTTCGATTCACCCAGTGAGCTGTCGCTCCCGCCCAGGCGAACAGCTCGGCCGGATCGGCGTGGCCAAAGGGGTGCTCGAGACTCTGCCCCTCGCCGGACCCGTATCCATCGCTGGACACGATGAAGTTGTGTACGCGCACCAACTGGGTCATCGGGAGACCTCCTGGTGGCGAAGATACTCGCGCGACGTCGCGAAATCCTACGAAGGGTTACCCCACTGAAAGCTTCTCAGCCTCTGGGTGGACCTTGGGTCACACGATGAGAACCAGTAATTCCAAAATCTCGATTACTCGCTCATAGACAATACGTACTAGGGTGGTCGTATGGCGAAGTCCAAAGAGACCACAACCGGAGAGCTCCTGAAACGAGCACGCATCAGTGCCCAGCTGTCGCAGACCGATGTCGCGCGACGTGCAGGCGTCGCACAAAGCGTCGTCAGCGCTTATGAGTCGGGCCGCAGGGAGCCATCAGTATCCACACTCGAGCGCCTCGTTCACGCAACGGGACACCGTCTCGTCCTCGACTTAGAGCTCTCGACTGATTACCGACCCGGACTCCCCAGCACTCCACTCGGCCGTCGGCTCCGCCAGCACCGACGCTCGGTCATCGCCTGTGCGGCGCGACATGGTGCGAGCAACGTCCGCGTCTTTGGAAGCACCGCACGAGGTGAAGACCAGCCCGACAGCGACATCGATCTAGTCGTCGATCTAGATCGAAGTGCGGGACTCTTCGAGTTGGAAGCACTACGCAGGGAACTCTCGGAGACACTTGGCGTCTCTGTTGACGTTGTTCCTTCGGACAGCCTACGACCTCGGGTTCGAGAAGAAGTCGAACGCGAGGCCATCGTCATATGAGCTCACGCCACGACGAAGAACGCCTCGCAGACATTGTCGACGCGATTACCGCAATCAGGAGCCACCTCACTCGTGGCGATCTCTCCGACGGCCTCATTTTCGACGCCGTTCGGCTTCGTTTGATCGAAATTGGCGAGGCCGTCAAGTTGCTGGATCCCAACTCGTCGCGAGCGAGCCCGACGTCAGGTGGTCTGACGCTGCCGGTATGCGCGACTGGCTGGCGCACCACTATTTCGACACTTCCCGAGCGATCGTGGAGGCAACCATTGCGGAGGATCTGCCACCGCTCGAGACGGCAGTTCTTCAACTTGAAGCGCGGCTCGAACGCTCCAAGCAGCGCAACAGTGAAAATGAAAAACCCGAGATCAACAAGGGTCGAGGGCTTGGACGATAGCGCTCAGAAATCGTAGAAGACGATCACTCAGGGCGAAGCATCCTTGAACGCCGTATTTCTCTCGGTGGACCTTGAGTCACACAATACGAACCGCACTTCGTCACGTCGGCCAGTGCACGGACCTGTCGATCTACTCGCCCAAGGACCCCGATGCCATCAGCCACCGCATCAACACGATGCCGAGAAGGATCTTCCAATGGAAGTCAAGCTGGGATCACCACGATGCTGCTTTCATTGTTCTGACCGCCTGAACCGGCCCTGCTCTTTGACCCAATCCAGGACCCATACGCATCAGCCGCCTCGATTTAGGGACCACTTAATCGGTTGCGCACATGTTGTGACTTGGTAGTGTTTCCGCACCATTATAATCGCAATTAGTTTCGTGATTTACTGCGCCATAGTATTGGTTAGGGGACATTTGAACACGAGAGGACACATTCTCGAATGTTACGGAACGATTGCTGGCAGATCGGGAAAGCATCAAACTTCGCGTCGTCGATGTCGCTAAGGCGGCCGACGTTGGTGTTCAAACTATCTACTATCACTTCGGATCTCGCCGACGACTGATAGCCGGGTGGCGTCCCAGCTGCGGTGTAAAAGTCGACTGACGCGGGTTCCTTTTCATTGATGTTAGGCGACCTCTGTAACGCGGTCGGTGGTGGATTGTTTCTTGGACTTCGTGGTGATCGATCTCGGTGGTTCCAAGAGGTGCTGACGCATGAGGGCGAGCTCGCGGACGCTTCCCGGCGTGACGCGCACCCCGTGCCAGTTCTTCGACGCGCGGTCGAACACCGCCCAGAGCAGCGAGAGACAGCTGCGCTCGCCCGGGAGTCGACCGATGACCTT
>JAJZSM010000024.1 GCA_021849765.1 Actinomycetes bacterium
TCTATCGACACGCCCATCTACGGCACCGGACCCCAGTCCGACGAGTTCAAAGCCCGTCTCGGTGCCGGCGTGCTCTTCCCCAAGCGACTCGGCTACGCGAGCGAGTACGCGTCGCTGGCCGTTGAGCTGCTCGCCAACAGCTACATGAACGCCGAGTCGATCCGCATCGACGCCGGCATCCGCATGCAGCCGAAATAGTTCAACCCGCGAGGTCGCGCCGGGCGAACCACCCGATCGCAGCCGCGAGCGCGACGGCGCCCACGACCACGAACCCCGCAACCGTGCCCCAGTCGGGCGCCACCGCGGGCACGAGTCGCGAGTAGTGGTAGATCGACGCGTCCACGACCGCCGCCGGCCAGTGCAGCGGCGGGCCGAGGACGGCGTCGAGGTAGCTGAGCGCGAGCAGCCCGCTCAAGGTGACCTGCACCAATCGGGGCACCAGCGCGACCGCCAGCGCCGCCACGCCGAGCACCAGGGGCACCCCGGTGAGCGCGTTGGTGGTGGCGGCGAGCGCGGTCGGCAACGACAGCGACGAACCGCCCGAGCCGACGCCGACCCAGATGCCCACCGCCGTCACGACGGCCACGAGAACGGCCCCGACGCCCGCGACGACGCTCGTCGATCCGAGCCAGGCCCGCCGCCCCGCGCCGTTGCCCAGGGGCAGTTCGAGACGCCCCGACACGACGTCCGCACCAACCGTCGCGACCACCGACACGACGAAGAACCCGAGCCCGAGCGCGAGAAACGTGCTGATCTCGCCCACGTAGCCGCGCACCGAGACCAGCTCGCCCAGGTGCCAGCGGGCCAGGAGTTGGGCGAAGGACCGGTCCGTACGGCCGAAGGTGACCAGCGCGTTCGTGAGGTAGCCGATGACGAGGCCCACCACGCCCGTCACGACGAGCCAGACGACGAGCGTGCTCGCGAGTTCGCGCCAGGCGAAGCGCCACGTCGACGTGAGCAGCGCCGGCCGCAAGGTCCCGCGATCGCTGCGCCGCCACCACGCCGATCCGACGTCCCGGTGGCCCGCCATCGACACGAGCACCGCCACGACGAGCACCGGGGTGACCAACAGTGGCACCAGCCAGACGGCCTCGCGGTGTTGGAAGGCCCCGACGCGCTCGAGCCACCCGAAGGGCGTGAGCGACGCCAGCCAAGACCCGTTGGTCGACGCGTCGGCCACCATGCGCGCCAGGTACCCGACGCCGATCGCGCCGAGGGCCATTTGGGAGGCCGAACGACGCGGCGCGAGTAGTTCGGAGGCCACCAGGCCAGTCGCCTGGGCGCACCAGGCGAGTCCGGTCAGTCCGGCGCCGTAGAGGACGCTGTCGAGGGGCTGCTGACCGTTGGCGACGAGCGCGACGAAGACGGCGAGACCCACCGCGACCCCGCTGAGGGCGAGCACGCCGATGGTCTCGCGGTAGACCGTCGCGCGCGAGACCCGCTCGATGACGAGCAGGTCCCAGGTACCGGTGTCCTCGGCCCCCCGGGTGACGCGCGTCGCACCGAGCGCCGCCCAGATCGCGACCGCCAGGGTCACCACGATGCCCACCTTCCACAGCACGTACGCGCCCGCGGTGTCCAGGCCGGTGAAGTCGCCGTAGAGGGCCCGGAAGGCCGGATTGCGCAACAGCGCCGAGACGCCGGTCAGCGCGAGCGCGCCACCGCTGATGTTGTAGGTGGCGACGGCCACCGTAACGATCACGACGAGCAGTGCGGCCATCACGACCGTGGTGAGGCGGATCTGACACCAGGTGACCCCGCGGGCGGAGCGCGGACCCATCTACCCGCGCGACTCGTCGTAGTACGAGAGGAAGATCTCCTCAAGGCTTGACTCGTGGGTGCGCATCGACGTGATCGTGCCCCGACCAAGCACGACGAGCAGCGGCTCGAGGGGCCCGACCACTCGGACTCGGACCTCGTCGCCCTCGCGCGACACGACGCTCACACCCGGGACCGATTCCAGGTCGTCGAACTCGCCGGCCACGTCAATCTCCACGCCGACGACGTCACGGAGCTCGTCGATCGCCGATACGGTGACGAGGCGGCCATCGCGGATCATCGCGACGCGCTCACAGAGGTGCTGCACCTCGGCCAAGATGTGCGAGCTGAGCAGCACCGCCTGACCCCGCGCTTGGGCCCCCAGCACGCAGTCGCGAAAGACCCGCTCCATCAGCGGGTCGAGTCCCGCGGTCGGCTCATCGAGCAGCAGCACCGGCGCGCGAGTCGCAAAGGCACTGATCAGGGCCACCTTCTGACGATTCCCCTTCGAGTACGCCCGTATCCGCTTGGCGGGGTCGAGCTCGAAACGCGCGATCAGGTCGTCGCGGTAGGACTCGTCGACCTCGCCGTGCAGAGAGCCCAGCAGCGTGATGACCTCGAGCCCCGTGAGCTGGGGCCAGAGCGCCACCTCGCCCGGCACGTACGCGACGGCCCGGCGAGCCTGCGCCGAGCCGGCACGGTGGCCGAGGATGGACGCGGTGCCCGAGGTCGGGTGCAAGAGCCCAAGCAGCAGTCGCAGGGTGGTGGTCTTGCCGGCACCGTTGGGGCCGAGAAACCCGACCACCTCCCCGGCGTCGACCGCGAGACTCAACCCATCGACGGCCTTGGTCGGTCCGAAGTGCTTGGAGAGGCGAACCGCCTCGAGGGCGTGACCGGACACGACTGCAATCTATCGGACGACATGGCGCGCTCGGTGCGCGGGCTCGGTCAGCGAGCCGTCTTCACCGGCCCCTGCTGGACACGCACGACCAACGAGATGAGCGTCAGCCACACGCCGATCACCAACATGAGCAGCACGAGCACCGTCCATCGGCCGATGAGCCCATCAGGTCGCAGACTCTCCACCGCGCCCGCGAAGGGGTCAGTGCGTGCCGCCTGAACCGTCAGCGACGTCGTCGCAAGTACCGCACCGGAACCGTCGACCGCCGACGCAGCGAAGTTCTGCGTGCCAGCCCACGTCGGCTGATACGTGATCGTGGCGACCCCGGCGGCGTCGGTCGTCGCCGTGCCGATCTGCAGCAGCGGGGCACCGGCGAACTCCTCGACGTGCACGTAGAAGTTGACCGTCGTGTCCGCCATCGGCGCCGCGGCCGCGCTGGCGACCTGGGCCGTCAGCTCGACACCGCGGTGGGACGCGGGACTGCCCGACGTCAGGGCGAGCGTCGCGCCGGTGGAGGCCGCTGCCGGAAGGGCGGCCGCAGCAACGCTGAGCAGCACCACGCCACTCAGCCCCGCGAGTGCGCGCGTCGCGCGACGAGAGAATTTGGCTACGGACATCACGCGCCCACCTCCTGGGAATCGAACTCCTCGTGGCCCTCGGCGAGCTCTTCCATTTCCGCCATCGACAGGATCGGGACGAAGCGGAACACGACGAGCAAGAGCAGCGGGATGGCCGCGGTGGCGGCGATCGTGATCGAGATCGGCACCCACGTGAAGTGATACGTGCCCCAGTTGCCCGCGAGCACGCCGCCCTTGGCCAGTGGCGAGTTCACAAGCGGCTCGGTCGCCGGGGGGATAACGATGACGAGCCGCTTGATCCAGAGCGCGGCCACCACGAGGAACGAGGCGACCACGACACCACTGGTCGTGCGCAACCGTCGGAACATCATGATGAACAGGGGCGCGATGCCCCCCGCGACGAAGTAGATCCAGAACGGGATGGCGTAGCGTCCCGCGACGATCTGGTAGACCCAGGCCGATGCGCCCACCGTCCCCGAGTAGCCATCGATGAGGTACTCGGTGAAGGTGAGGTACAGGTACGCCGCGCCGAAGGCGATCATCAAGAACCCGAGGCGCACGAAGTGCCGGGGGGTGACGAACTCCTCGAGGTGGAAGAGCTTTCTCGATGCGGCGACCGTCAGCACGACGAGCGCGACGCCGGAGTACAGTGCCGCCACGACGAAGTAGACGGGCAGGATCGTCTCCATGTAGCCGGCCCTCGAGGACGACGCGAACGCGAAGGACAGCACCGAGTGCACCGAGACAGCCATCGGGATGATCATGATGGCGATGAGTCCAATCGCACCGTTCAGACGACGTCGCTCGTAGGGCGTGCCACCGAAGCGTCCGACGAGGACGCGGTAGAGCGACTTGCGCACCTTCACCCGTGTCGACGGCGCCTCATCCTCGAAGCGCTCGAGGGCGATTGCGGCGTCGGGGACGAGCGGCAGGTAGAAGAAGACGATCGTCGCGAGGAGGTACGTGCTCACGGCGAAGAAGTCCCAGAGGATCGGCGACGTGAGGTTCCAGTATGGGGGCCAGACGAGCTCCCAGATCCGGCTCGGTTCGCCCAGGTGCGGGATGATGAAGACCATCCCGATGGGCAACGTGACCAGGGCGGTGGCCTCGGCGATCCTCGTGAGCGGCGCACGCCACCCGGCGTGGGTCAGACGAAGAATCGCCGACACCACGGCGCCGCCGTAGCTCACGCCGATGAAGGTCACGAGGTTGGCCTCGTAGATCGCCCAGAAGGCACCGTCGCTATAACCCGCCGTGCCCAGGCCGTTGGCGACCTGGTAGATCCAGGCCGCGATGCCGCCCAACACGATCACGGTCAGCACCGCGATCGAGGGCCACCACCACCGGGGCGTCTCGAGCACCGGCCGCATCGCCGCCGCTCGAAGGTCGGTGTTCTGGGGCGCCGTTTCATCGCGCCCCACGTTTGGAATGATGACGTCAGTCATCGGTCCCCTCCAGTCATCCGCGTCACGACGCGCTCGGGTTGTTGTTCAGGTCCTGGCCATGGCCGGGGATGTAGTAGACGCGCGGGTGAGTGCCGTACTCCTCCTTGAAGACGACGGCGTCGTTCTCGGCGAGGTAGGTGGAGATCTTCACCGTGTTGCCCATGCCGTTTACGGCAGCGTCTGAAGTGAGGTCACCGAAGTAGATGACGCCCATCGGGCAGTTGGTCACGCACTCGGGCAGCTGGCCGGTGGGCAGCATGGCCGCACACTCGATGCACTTGCCGACGGTGCCCTTCACCTGAGGCACGGGCCACTCAGGCTCCTGTTTGAACGGCTGACGGGGCGCCGGGACCGGGTCAGACCAGTTGAAGTACCGCGCGTCGTACGGGCAGGCGTTCATGCAGATGCGCGTCCCGATGCACTTGCTCTGATCGACGAGTGTGAGGCCCTCCGGAGTGCGGAAGTTCGCCCCGACCGGGCAGACCGGCACGCACGCGGGGTCTTCGCACATCTGGCACGGGCGAGGCATGAAGTAGTCCTCGCCGGCGGCGTTCTGCATCGTGTAGACGTTCATCCACGTCTGGTCCTCGTGCAAGTAGTGGGCCGTCTGACAGGCAGTCGTGCAAAGTTTGCAGCCGTTGCACAGGCGCAGGTCGATGATCATGCACCACTGCTTCACCGGCCCGCTAGGCGTGGTCGTGGCCGGTTGGGAGGCGGCAGCGAGAGTCTCGGTCAGCGCGCCGAGCACCCCGACGCCCAGGCTGCCGAGGGCCGCCGCCTGGAGGAGTCCGCGTCGGCCGATGGTGACGGCTGCGGCCGTCAACTCCTCGTGTTGCGCGTCACCGACCGCCACCGTCTCGTTGTCGTGTTTCGTGGTCATGCTGCTTCCACCTTGATCGAACCTTCCATCCACTTCATGGTCGACATCGCGCCGCCCATGCCATTCGTGCCTGCGCCGCACGGGGCGTAGCACTGCCACGTGAAGGTCCCCGTCTTGGTGGGGACGAACGTCGCGACAACCGTCACCGACTTGCCAGTTGGCGCAGCGGGGATCGGCATGTTAAAGCTCAGCCCGGGCACCGTGAAGGTGTGGGCGACCTCCGTGTCCGACACCGACGAGATCGCGTGTCCCGCGACCGTCTCTTGTCCGGTGGTCGATCCTTGGACCTTCGCGAACATCATCTGAGCCCCCATGAGCGGCGCGGTGCCGTCATCGAAGCTCACAATCTTGACGGTGACGCGTTCACCGACCTGCACGGTCCAGTTCGGGTTCGTGTACTGCGGCTGATCACCAACACCGGTTAGCGACCCCGTCACGATCTTCATCGTCTCGGTCACGTGGCCGTGGGGGGCGATGGGTGCCGGCGGGTTCGAGCGGGTGAGTCTCGTCACGCCGGCGGCGATGCCACCGACCAACGCGACGGTAACCGCGAGTCCCACCAGGATCCCGGCGATCGACCCGAAGACCACACCACCATTGCGGGCGAATGTTGCGGGACGACGCCAACTCAGACGGCCGAGGCGGTCGAGCGGGTCGACCGCGCCAAGACGCGCGAGTGGTCCCCGGGCGCTTTCGCGCCCGGGGTCGCTCACGCCAGTGGTGTGGCGGTCACTCATGAAACGACCTTGACCTTGCCTGTCATCCACCCGGCGGTCTTCATGGCGCCGTTCATGCCGACGGTGCCCGTACCGCAGGGAGCAAAGCAGTTCCAGGTGAACGTGCCGGTCTTGGTCGGCTTAAACGTTGCGGTGACCACGATGCTCTTGCCCGTCGGTGCGACCGGGATCGGCATGTTAAAGCCCAGGCCGACGATGGTGAAAGTGTGCGAGACATTGATGTCTGACACGTTGCTCACGGTCTTGCCGCCGGCGACTTCCTTGCCGTTGCTGGTGCCCTTAACCGACGTGTACTTCATGTACTTACCCATGAGCGGTGCTGCGCCGTCGTCGTAGCTGATGATCTTGATGGTCACGGTCTGACCCTTGTGCACGGTCCAGGCCGAGTTGGTGATCTTCGGCTGCTCGCCGCTGCCCGTCAACTTGCCCGTGGTCAGGATCTTCATGACCTCGGTTACGTGACTGGGTGCGGACGCGCCCGCCGTGCCGCCACTGACGACGCCGGCGCCCAGCACGGGTGCGATGACGAGTGCCAGGGCCGCTGCCTTGGTCATTGTGTGCTTCATCTCATATCTCCTCTTGGTTGAGTACTGCAATCCCGCTCGAACGCCCTGTTCGAGCTGGCCCTACTTGACGCTGACCTTGCCCGTCATCCAGCTCATGGTCGACATCGCGCCACCCATGCCGTTGGTGCCGCTGCCGCACGGGGCGTAGCAGTGCCAAACGAACGTGCCGGTCTTCTTGGCGACGAAGCTCGCCGTGACGACGATGTGGCCGCCAGTCGGTGCGACGGGGATCGGCATGTTGAAGCCGAGTCCGGGCACGGTGAAGGTGTGGGCAATGTTGATGTCGGACACGTTGGCAACCGGCTTGCCGTTGACGAGCTCCTTGCCGTTGAGCGTGCCCTTGACGCTCGCGTACGGCATGTACTTGCCCATGAGCGGCGCCGTGCCGTCATCGAAACTGACGATCTGGACGGTCACGGTCTGACCCTTGTGCACGGTCCAAGAGGCGTTGGTGATCTTCGGCCAGCCCGGCCTGCCGTCCATCTTGCCGGTGATCAACCGCATGTGCTCAACCACGTGGGTCGGGACGGCTGCTGCGGCGCTCGTGCCCGTGAGCGACACCGCGGCCAGTGGGGCGGCGGCCAGCAGCAACGCAGACAACGTGGTAATCGGGCGCTTCATCTCAATGCTCCTTGTTGGTTGGGGGGTGGGGGGTGGGCGGTAGAACTTCGGACTGGTTCGACTCAGGCAACCACGGTGACGTAGCCGCGCATGAAGCCGTTGTGCGCCATCGCCCACTTGTCACAGGGCAGAGCGCAGAACCACTGGATAGTTCCAGGTTTGGTCGGCTTGATCGTGAAGTGGGTGACCGACGGCGACGAGGGACTGCCGGCGGGGGCCACGGCACTCACATTCAGGTCGGGTGACATCCACGAGTGCGACTGCACGTCGTAGTTGTAGATCGTGACGTCGTAGGTCTTACCGACGGTCATGGTGAAGGTCCCCGGGACGAAGGCGTCATGGACCAACCCATCGGGACCCTTCACGCCACCAAGCGGCGGCGGGTTGATCTCGAGCTTCACCTGCACGGCGTTCGAGGCACTCGCGGGCACGACGGCGCTGGTCGACGCACCCGGGGCCGGGGTCGTGCCCGTGACTTTGTGCCAGATCGCACCGGCGCCGGCGGTGATCGCGAAGACAACCGCCGCGACGATGACGATCCCCGCGACCAACGTCACCAGTCCGCGGACTCGATGTGTCTCTGCCCCGCCGTTTCCGCGGCTCACCACGGTCGTTTCGCTGCTCATCATTCGCTCCTCCCGGCCACCATCACGATGGTGATTGGGACCTTTACCATCCTTGGGCCGCGAGCGAGGCCTTACTAGAGAAATCCCTCGGGTCAGTCGTCCCGTGGAATCACGGGACGTTCGCGGGCCTTCTCGACGTCGAGGGAGTCGCACATTTGGGTCGCGATGACGTCGCGCGAGACGAGCGACTCGACTCGCCCCTCGCCTCGACACGCCTCACGACGCCACCGACGGGAGCCACCGGTCAGCGGGCCCCATTCGGATAGCACCCTGGCGAGCGGGCGGAGGGGCCGGTCGTGGTCACAACACGTACTTTTTCAGGTCTTTCGTCCGTGAATTCACGGTAAAGACCGAGAGGACACTGCCGTAAGGTGATGGCGTGGCCGACACCGAAGTGGTGAATTCGAGGTCGATATCCGTCATCGTGGTTGACGATCACGAGGTCGTGCGAGAGGGAACGCGCAAGATGCTCGAGCGAGACCCCGATATCGTGGTGGTCGACGAGGTGGGTTCAGTTCAGGACGCCCTCGTGTCCGCCCGACGGTTGCGCCCTCGGCTCATGGTGATAGACGTCGAGTTGCCCGACGGCAGCGGCGTCGAGGTTGTGCGCGAGGTCGTAGCCGAGAAATTGCCGATCCGCTGCCTGATGCTCTCAGCCCACGACGACTACGTCTACTTCTCCGAGGCCCTCGCCGCGGGGGCGGGCGGCTACCTCTTGAAGACCGCTAGCGCCGCGGAGTTCGTGGCCGCCGCCCGGACTGTGTCGGTGGGCGGCACGGTCATCGACGGCTCGCTCTCGCACCGGCTCGCCGGTCGGCGCCAACCCCCCGAAGAAGAGCTAATTCACCGGCTCACGGCGCGCGAGCTCGACGTCATCGCTGCCCTCGTGCGGGGCCGCTCCAACAAGGAGATCGCCCTGGAGCTCGGCATCGGACTGCGAACCATCGAGAGCTACGTCTCGGCGATCCTTAACAAGCTCGGCGTGCGCTCACGCACTGAAGCGACGATCTTCGCGATCGAACACCACCTCGCCTCACCAAAACCGAGCAAGTGAGAACGCCGAACCCCCGCATCCCGATCCGTGAGATCCTCGTGCGGGCACTGCACCCGCCCGTTCGCGAACGGGCCTTTTGGGCCGTGCAGGCGATGGTGGTGTTCTGGGCCGTGATCCACGTGTGGGTCGACATCAGTAACGCGTTGCACGGCAGCGTCCTGCCCTACGGCGTGCCAATCGACCTGCTGTTGATCCCCGTCGGCTACGCCGCCCTACGCTACGGCCTCTCCGGTTCGGCGGCCACCACCATCTGGGCGATTCTCCTGTGGATGCCCGACCTCTTGATCCCCGACGACAAGGGCCACTACCAGCAAGATCTTGTCCAACTCTTCGTCGTCACCGTCGTCGCGCTCTTCGTCGGTCTCGAGATCGAACGCGCCCACCTCGAACGGGCTCGCGCCGAAGTCGCCGAGGCTGAACGGCGCGTCGCCGAGCAGCACTACCACCGGCTCTTCGATGTGAACACGGCGCCGATCTTCCTGATCGATCCGTTGGACACCGTGTTAGAGGCCAATCCCGCCGCGCTGCACCTCAGCGCCGGCGCGACAGGTCGGCGGATCACCGACCTGTTCGGTATCGCCAACCACGACCTCGTCGAAGGACGGATGAACCAGCTCACCATCCGTCCATCCGGTGATGATGAGGAGCGCAATTTTCGTTTCTCAGTCTCCAATTTCGAGCCCAGCGCCGTCGGGTCGATCCGTCAGGTTGTCCTCGAGGACGTCACCGAGGAGTACCGCTCCGAGCGCGAGGCGCGAGCCTGGGCGATCGAGGTCCTGCGCGCTCAAGAGGACGAGCGACGTCGCATCGCCCGCGAGATCCACGACGACCCGCTGCAGCGTCTGCTCCAACTGGCCCGACGTCTCGAGGTCCTCGGGTCGCCGAGCGAACAGATCAACGGGGACGAGCGTGTCGAGCAGTTCGCCACGGTACGCGAGGAGTTGCTCAACGTCGTCGGGCACCTGCGCGAGGTCACCCGCGGGTTACACCCGGCCGGACTCGACCAACACGGACTCGTCGCTGCAGTCCGTGGGCTCCTCGTCGACCTCGAAGTCGACGAGGGACTCATCACAGACTTCATCGTCACCGGGGACATCATCAGCGGATCCCACGAGGCCGAGGTTGGGCTCTTTCGCATCGTCCAAGAGGCGGTGCGCAACGTCATCCGCCACGCCCGGGCGGCGAACCTCGTGGTGTCGATCCACTACGCGAAGGACTGCGCGCACGTCACGATCGTCGACGACGGCGTCGGTTTCGACGTGAGCCGTGACAGCCTCGTCTCGGGCAATCACCTCGGGATATTGAGCATGCGCGAGCGGGCGAATCTCCTCGACGGTCACTGCGAGGTCACTTCGACGATCGGCGAGGGAACGACGGTCGAGGCCACGGTGCCACTGCACCGTGTAGCGGTCGAGGCCATGGTCCGCCGCGACTGAACGCGTCGGCGATTGGTTACTGAGCGGCGGCGACTCGCGACGTCGACAACGGCCAGAACGTCCACGCGAGGAGTGCGATCAGCGGTCCAGAGTTGACGTCTGTGCCCTGCGCCGTCAGCACGCCACCGAAGTCCTGGACGAGCCACACGAACGCGGCGAAGGTCATCGCGACGATCAGCGCCGGTCGCACGAGTGCGGGCTTGGCGATGGCGAGCGCGACGGCGAGGCTCAGAAGCGCGAGGCCGAGCGAGAACGCGAAGCCGCGGTCGGCGAACACGCTGGCGAGGCCGCGGTCGATTGACTGGACCCAACCTGGCTCACCGGACGCCACGCCCATCACCAGGTCGTGCATCGCCTGGGGTGCCCGATTCGCGGGGAGCAGGAAGTACACCGCGAAGTCGACCCAGAGCACGACCCAGGCCGCGGTCGCGCCTCGGCGCCCCCAGGCACCGGCATCGGCGACCGAGAGCGCGTCCCCACGACCAGACGGCCAGACCAGAACCGCGATCACGGCGTAGAGCACGACCGCGCCCGGTTGACCGGCGAGCGGCGAGCCGCCGGCGAACACTCCACCAAACCCCTCGGCGAACCACCAGACCGCCAGGCTCCAGACGATCGAGGTCCCCAAAGCCAGTCGGGTAGTGGGACGCCAAAGCAGGCCGAGCGCAATCACGAGCTGCAGCGTGGCGTAGAGGGCGTTCCACCACGCGATGTCGTGGACCATGAAGTGGTCCGCCCAGATCATGGGTTGCACGATCAGCCACGGACTCCCCGACGCCGCCGGCTCGAGCGCGCCGGTCACGAAGGCCTTGGTGAACATGAAGGGCTGGAAC
>JAJZSM010000025.1 GCA_021849765.1 Actinomycetes bacterium
GATGGGGTCGGCGTCCGTTCCAATCCCTCGACGCTTCGCAACGGTCTCGCCCTCTCGCACGCCATTCGGGTCCTCCAGACGATGGGCGTCGCCGACCCTGACGCCCGCGGCGCCATCATCGACCGACACCGAGAGGTCTGGTGGTTCGACCTGGGCAGCTCGAGTTATCCGCGTTTCAACCTGACCACCTACCAGCGCTACTACGACGAGCGACTCGCCGTCGTTCGTGCCCACGAACGCTGGCGTAACGGCGAAGGTCCGTTCCCCACGGAGCCCTACTGGCACCGCGAATGCCTCGAGTGTCCCTACAACGATCCGTGCGGCCGTGAGCTCCGTGATCGTGATGACGTCTCGCTCACCCGCTTCACGACCTTCGACCAGCAGCTCACCTTGCGCGAGCACGGCGTGAACACGAGACACGATCTGGCTCGTCTCGACCCAGCGCTCGCCCGACAGCGATCGGGACCCGTAACCGTCGCGGACCGCCCCGAGACACACATCGCGCGTGTCGTAAACCATCTCGACGAGTTGATCTATCGCGCCCGCGCGCACGAGCGGGGCCCACTACGCATCGTCGACACGAATCGCGTCGGGTGTCCGACCGCCGACGTCGAGGTTGACATCGACACCGAGAGTTACGGGGACTCGACGTACCTGTGGGGCGCGCTCGTGACGGTGAATCGGCCGTTAGAGGGTGTACGAGACGGTTACGTCGCCTTCGCGAACTGGGACGACCACACCGTGGGCGCGCCAGCGCGGGTCTTCGCCGCGTTCTGGCGGTGGTTCGACGACTTGCGTCAACGGTGCCGCGCCCAGGAACGGAGCGTCTCGGCCTATTGCTTCTGGGCACAGGCCGAGGATGGAGCCATGAATCGCGCGGTCGAAGACCCCTTACCCGAAGGGCCGACCCGTGCAGACCTCGACGAGTTCCGCCTCGGGTCACCGACGAATTGGATCGACCTGCACCAACTCGCCAAGACCCAGATCCAGACCGACGGACCAATCGGCCTCAAGGTCATGGCGGGTCTCGCTGGTTTCACCTGGCGTGACGCAAACCCGAGCGGCGAAGCGTCGATGCTGTGGTACGAGGTCGCTATCTCGTCGAGTAACGAGGCCGCCGGTTCGCGCGCCAGGATTCTTGAGTACAACGAGGACGACTGCCGGGCGACGAGAGCCCTGCGTCAATGGCTGAACGGGCCGGCTCGCTCGCTCGCCCACCGCGACGACTTCGAGAGCGTCCTTGGCCATCATTAGCATGGTGCTGTGGCCGAACATCCCATGATCGACACGTTCACGCGTCGGTCATGGGTAATCGGAGTCTCGGCGACCGTCATCGGCTTTGGGGGTGCGCTGCTCAGCGCGCTTGGGATCACCGACGTCGCAGACGGCGCGGTCGCCCGTGGGGTGACACTCGTGGTCGGGGCTCTCGTCGCACGCTGGCTCGTGACCTCGAGTACCGACGCGTGGGCGTCCTTCTCCGCCCGAATCATCCGGGACCGGTGGCGACGCACGGTCATCGACCAGTTCGAACGGCCACGGGCAGAGGGGGAACGAGGACGACGCGACGTAGCCCTCGCTATCGACCACGCCGCGGCGGCTCCCGCCCTCGACGTCGTCGGCGCGAGTGCGCGAACGGCCGCCTTCGGCATCGTGATCGTCTGGCTCGCGGCCGGTTGGCTGAGTGCCGGCATCGTCATCGTCTTGCTCGGCGTCGCTATCCCCCTCTACCAACGGGCGGGGCGGCGCAGCGCGGCGTTGACCGATGACTACAACCAACGTCGCGATGTCCTCGAGCGACGTCAGCTGGAGATGCTCCAGCACGCGCCCGAGCTTCGGGCCCTGGGCGCCGTGCGCTACGGCGCCGACGAGATCGCGGCGGTGAGCGACGCTGAACACCACGCCGCCATTCGTGCCATCCGGGTCGCGCTCGAGTCGTCACTCGTCACCGAGTTCCTGAGCGGCGTCTCCATCGGGCTCGTGGCGATGGTCGTCGGCTTTAGTCTGCTGCTTGGCACGATCTCCCTGGACCGGGCGCTCGTCGCCGTACTCATCACGAGCGAGCTCTTCGGGTACGTCCGTCGATTCGGGGTCGAGTTCCACCGCCGTGACGATGCGGCCGAATCGATCGCCATACTTCGTCGCGCACCCAGCGTGTCCTACAGCACGTCGGGTCCCCTCGTGGCGGCCCAGGCCTTGGTCACTGAGGCGTCCACCGCACCGATCACCCTTGAGATCCACCCTGGGCAGCGACTCCTCGTCACGGGTCCGTCGGGCGTTGGCAAGACCACCTTCGCTCACACCCTGATCGGCTGGCGCCCCGCCGTGTCAGGTAGTGTCACCCGTCGCGAAGTGGCCATCGCCATCGTGAGCCCCGCGTCAGCGCTGTTTGACGGATCGCTCCACGAGAACGTAACCCTCGGCCGGGAGATCCCCGACGCGCTCGTACGAGCGAGACTCGACGAACTCGGACTCACCGGACCACGGTTCGAGGACCTCTCGGTTCCACTCCTGGCCGACGGTGAGGGACTCAGCGCCGGTGAACGAGTCCGGCTCGTTCTCGCGCGGGCCACACTGGCCAGTCCCGCTCTCATCATCGTGGACGACATCGCCGGCGTCTTGGATGACGCCAATCGACGACGGGTGTCCCAGCTCCTTGGGCGACTCGCCGCGCTGAGCGTCCTCGAGCTCAGCGTCGACACCCCCTTACTCGCCGACGTCGACCAACGAATCGAGCTCGGCTCATGAGGTCGGACCGTGACCGTCTGCGCCGATGGATACAGCGGGCCCAACCCCCTCGTCGTGCACTGATCAAGGCCCTCGTCGCAGGCACCGTGAGCTCAATCACCGCTCTCGGACTATTCGTCGGTGCCATCGCCCTGCTCGTGGTCAGCTCGTCGCGTCCAGGACTTCGGGCGATCGCGGGCATCCTCATCGTCATCGAGCTCTTCGCGTTCCTGCGCTCACCCATCAGATTCAACGAGCGCATGAGCGCGCACCGTCTCGGTTTTGCCGCGGTGTCGCGCTGGCGGCGATGGTTGCTCACCACGATCGGCCGATGGACGGTTCGCCGGTGGCGGACCTACGCCCAGGGCGAGCTGCTCGAGCGTGCGTTGCGAGACACGGACGAACTCCAGGACCTGTGGCTCCGCTTCGTCCTGCCCGCCGCCAGCACACTCGTAACGTTCGTGGTCGGTGACATCGTCATTGCGTTGCTCGCGCCGCACGGCCGATGGATATTCGCCGCAGTGCTCGTCGCGGTCGTGCAACTCATCGGCGTCATCGCCCTCGCCGCCACCGCCGACGCCCTCATCGCCGTCGACCGTTCCCTGCGACGTGCGCGCGGCGAGTTCCGCGCAGCCCTGGTCGCGCTCAGCACGGTCAGTCCCGAACTAAGTCTCCTCGGCGCGCGGTCGTTCCTCGACCATCGCCTCGACGGTCCCCGCGAGGCACTCGCTGCGGCGGAGTCCCGTGCCGAGAACCGGCGACACCGTTCGGCCATGGTCGCCCCCGTGGCGACCATGGTGGCCGTGGCGGCACTACGCCTCGTCGCGCCCGTGAGCGCACCGGTGTGGACCGTAGTTTCGCTGCTGCTCGCGATGTTTACGTTCGAGGGGCTCACGGCTATTCGAGCGGCCCTTGACACCGCCGTTGCCGTCAGCGCGGCCGCGGAGCGTCTCGAAGACCTCGAGGCCAACCCGACGCTGGCCGGCGCCCGCTGGCCGGACGACACGACGCTGCGAGCACATCACCTGACGATCCGTGAGGGCAACCGGACGATCCTCGACGACGGCACCTTCGAAATCGCGCCTGGCCGTCACGTGGCAGTGACGGGTCCATCGGGCAGCGGCAAGTCCACCCTGCTGCGGATCCTCGCGGCACTCGATGACCTCGACGACGGCGTCATCGCCATTGGCAACACACCCGTCACCGAGATTGACGAGGACGTCCTTCGCGCCCACGTGGCGTTCGTGCCCGGGGAGACCGGGCTCCTGCGCGGGTACGCCCAAGACGTCCTCGTGCTAGGGCGAACGATTGTACGACCCCTCGACCAAGACCTCATGGCGGTGGGCATCGACGTCGAACCGGCAACGAAATGGGACGAGGTCTCCCGAGGCGAAGGTCAGCGAATCGCGGTCGTGCGAGCCCTCGCCATCGGACCGGACATCGTGATCCTCGACGAACCGACCAGCGGGCTTGGGCGCGACGAGACGACGGCCGTACTCAACCTGCTCACGGACAGTCGTGCCACCGTGATCATTGCGACCCACGACGACCAGATCATCGCGTGGAGCGACCTCGTCATTGACCTGAGTGCCGGCGACCTGACCACGTCACCGTGAAGTGTCCAGCCGGCGCTAGCCGTTGATGGACTTCATGCCGCTTTCGTGGTAACGGTCGCCGACCACCGCGCCGCGCGGAACGGCCGCCTCGAGTGCCGCGATGGCCCCGTCGCTTAGGTAGATCTCGCTCGCGGCGATGTTCTCATAGAGCCACTTCTTGCGCTTGGTTCCGGGGATCGGCACAACGTCTTCACCGCGGCTCAGTACCCACGCGAGTGCCAGTTGGGCCACGCTCACGTCCAATTCCGCGGCGATCGAGGCCAGATTCCCGACGAGCTGCAGGTTCTGTTCGTACGCGTCGCCGACGAAGGCGGGTGGTGCTTGCGGGTGTCACGTTCGTCGGTGCTGGTCCGGTTCGCGGCCTCGCTCGTGAGAAAACCCCGGCCGAGTGGGCTGTAGGCGACAAAGCCGATGCCGAGTCGACGACAGGTGTCGAGCACGCCATCCTCGGGATCACGGGTCCACAGCGAGTACTCCGACTGCAGCGCGGTTACCGGGTACACGGCGTTGGCCCGCTCGATCGTGGCCGACGATGCTTCAGAGATGCCGAGGAAGCGCACCTTGCCCGCCTCGACCAACGACTTCATCGCTCCCCACGTCTCCTCGACGGGAACCGATCGGTCGACGCGGTGCTGATAGTAGAGATCGATGACGTCCACACCGAGGCGGGCTAGCGAGTCGTTGCACGACTGTACGACGTATTCGGGGCGTCCGTTGACACCGAGGAACTGTCCATCGTCGGTCCGTTGATTACCGAACTTCGTCGCGAGCACTACCTCGTCGCGTCGAGTCGCGATCGCCCTACCAACCAGTCGCTCGTTCGTGAAGGGACCGTACATGTCGGCCGTGTCGAGGAAGTTGACACCGGCGTCGAGAGTCGCGTTGATCACGGCGATCGACTCCGCTTCGTCACCGACACCGTAGAACTCGCTCATCCCCATGCAGCCGAGTCCCTGCTGCGAGACGGCCAAGCCCTGGCCCAAAATCCGGTGCTCCATGTTCGTTCCTCTCATGTGAATTTACTCACAATGGAGTCATTCCAGCGATTTTACGATCACCTCAGTGGTGTTGCGCGCACTATCTTCTTCGTATTGGCTGGGGGGGCCAACCTACGCGAGCCCGCTCGTTTCGTCAGACGAAACGAGCGGGCTTCGTCGTTCTCCCCGCGCTCGCGTGCCCGCCCTCGTCGTGTACGCGTGGGGCGAGTCACCCGTGTCGCCATAGGGTGACCATGTGATCAAAACCACCACCCAGAGCCCGAGCGAGCCCGAACTCGTCAAGCCACTACTGCGTGGCTGGCTGCACCTGGGTGGAGTCGTCGTCCTACTGTGCGCGTCACCGATTCTCTACGTCCGCGCTCGGACCTGGACCCAGGTCGTCTGGGTCACTTGCTTCGTCGTGGGCGTGTCCATCATGATGCTCACGAGTGCCCTCTTCCACCGGATCAACTGGAGCACCCCCCATCGGCGTGCGTGGCGACGGGCCGACCACTCGGCGATTTTTGCCGCCATCGCTGGGTCCTACCTCGCCATCGCCGGACTGACGATGCACGGGACGATTCGCGTCGTGCTGCTCTTGGTCGTAGCCGGCGGCGCCGCCGTGGGTATCCTGATCCGTCAGTTGGCCCTGGACACCCCGAAGTGGGTCAACACGCTGCCCTACCTCGTCGTCGGCTGGGCCGCAGTCGGTGTGCTGCCCCAGATCTACCGGGGCGGCGGCGCAGTCCCCTTCATCCTCATCGTCCTCGGCGGCGTCGCGTATTCCGTTGGCGCGGTGTTCTACGGGACCAAACGCCCCCGACTCAACCCCAGGGTCTTCGGGTACCACGAGCTCTTCCACGCCTGCACCCTGCTTGGCGTCGCGGCGACCTTCGCCGCGATTGCCGTCGCACTGCACTGATCAGGACAGGGGCGGCACCAGGTTGAAGTGGACGAGAGTCGGCGAGGACTGACGCATCCCGATCGTGGTGATGGAGCCGTTGTCGAGGCGCGTTCGCCACGCCACCGAACCCGGCACGCCGAGCGCCCACACCGTGGCCGACTTGATCGGACTGACGTGGCTCACGATCGCGAGGTGCCGGTGATGATCGTGGAGCAGGCTCGTTCGATCGGCGAGCAACTCATCCAATACCGCGTGCACTCGACGGTCGACGGACTCGAGGGACTCGCCATCACCGAGCGCCAGGTTGTGATCGGATTCGAAGGCGCGCCACTGGTCGTCGCTGACCACACTCAGGGGTTGCCCGTCCAGGTAGCCGTAGTCGACCTCGATGAACTCCGTTCGCACCCGTGGCTCTAGATGCGGCATCGCGAGACGCGCCGTCTCTCGAGCCCGCTGCAGCGGTGAGGTCCACACCTCCTCCACGCCCTCCACGAGTCGTTGTAACGCCTTGGCCTGACGCTCGCCCAAGTCGGTCAACGCCGGGTCGCTGCGCCCCACGAGCAGCCGCTGCGCGTTGGTCGTGGTCTGTCCGTGGCGGATGAGAATGATCACGGTACCAGTATCCGACCGCACGAGGGACATTCCATGAAGGAGTCCTCGTCCTGGTTTTTCGCCCGGTCAAGGTCGAGTGGTGCCAGGGCGATGCGACAGCCGTCGCAGCGGCCGGTAACGATCTGTGCCGCGCCAGAGGTCCCGACACGGTCCATGGCGCGCTGATAGCGGACCCGCAAGTCCTCGGGAACGTCATGGGCCCGCTCGTCTCGTGCGACGCGAAGCGATGCGACCTCCTCGTCCAACGAGGACCGCAACTGCTCGATTGTGCTGCGCAACTCTTCGCGTCGCGCCAACTTCGGTTTGATGTCGCGTCGCAGCCGCTCGACGAAGGCGTCGCGCTCCTCGATCGATTCGAGGATCCCGAGGGCCTCTTCGTCGGCCTCGGCCCCCTGAGCCGATATGGACTCGAGCTCGTGTTGCATCGCGGCGAGGTCTCGCGCGCCACTCGTCGAAGTGGCAAGGGCCGCCTCGAGCTCACGGCGGCGGCGCTGAATCCGATCGGCGCGGGCCGCCACCTCCTCGTAGTGCGCGCGCATGGGCGCGACCACGCTCTCGGCGTCACGGATGGCGACGACCTCGATGCGCAGCTGGCCCTCCAAGTTCGTGAGCTCCTCGGATTCGGGCAGATGGTCTCGCTGGGCGATCACCCGGTCGATCCAACGGTCCGCCTCCATCAGGGCGCGTAGTGCCTCGGCGTCAGTCATCGCCGTAGTCTGACACGTTCCATGTCGCGGTTTGCTTCGCCAACGCGGCCAACGCGGGGCGCAGCGCCGGTTCGGCGCGTTCTACGGCGGCGTCGTAGTCGAACCAGTAGACCTCGGGGCTCTCGCCGGGCGGCGGTGACGGATCGATCGGTGGCGCCGTCAGCACGTAGCGCAGGTCGTAGTGAGTGTGACCTCGGGGACCGGGATGGACGTCGACGTGGAAGAGCAGCGGCGGTCGGCGATGCCGTGCGACGAGTCCCGTTTCCTCGCGGGTCTCGCGCAGTGCCGCGGCCTCGACGTCTTCGCCCGCGTCGACGTGTCCACCGGGTTGTACCCAGATGCCGAGACGTCGGTGCCGGTGCAGGATCACCCCCCTCGTCGAGACGACGAATGCCGACGCGGTGACGTGGTGGTCATTGGCCGACTCGTCGAACGGGTCACCGGGCCAGCGCAGACGATCCAGCGTCGCCACGATCGAGGCGGCCTCGCGCTCGTCGACCGGCGTGAGCGCCTCGATCGAGGCGATGAGCGCTGTCACGTTCACGCTTCCTCACCCACCAGGCGCCGCACCGACTCGGGCAGCGGAATCCTTCCGTCCGCCATCGCCCCGTCGGTTGAGGGAACCGGTGAACCGAAGACGAGCGCTGCGGGCACCAGTCCGGACCAGATGGGTAGCGACTGGTCCTCAGGCGAGTCCTCCGTCGGCCCGCCTGAGACTTTCACCGACGCCTCATCGATCGACACCCTCACCACCAGTGTCCGACGCAGTTCGGCGTCAGTCGAGGGGCGCACTTCCCTGCTCCGGCCCGGCAAGACGGCGTCCACGAAGCCGTCAAGTGTCCGCCGCTTCTCCTCGAGATCATTCACCGATGTAACAGCACCGAAGACGACCACCGAGCGATAGGCGATGGAGGATTCGAACCCGCTCCTCGCGACGCGGATGCCGTCGTAGAGCGTTGCGGTGACGCACGCTTGGCCCCGGGCGATAATCGACTTCATGACGGCGTTCGAACGACTGCCGTGCAGGTAGAGCACGTCGTCGAGTCGTGCGTGGAGGGTCGGCAGCGCGACGGCCAATCCGTCCACCACCGCCGCGACGGTGCAGTAGGGTGCCGCGTCGAGTACGGCGTCGACAAGTTCGCGCTCGTAGCGCGCCTTTTCGGGCATTCGCCGGACCCGGGATCGGTCGCCGGGTGCGTCGTGAACGTTCATGCTCGCAGATCACCGCCGAAGAACGTCCGAGCGTACCCCGCCACCTCGACGTTCTTCTCGAAGAGTCGCGCGTACATCACCCCGCCGCGTGTGGACGCCTGACGCACGACCACGGTGGGCGAGCCGGTCTGGGCGACCCACCACGGCGCGACGGCGCACAGCGCGCTGCCGGTGACCGGGTCCTCGGCCAGGCCGAGCCGCGGCGCGAAGACGCGAATCGAGACGTCAGCGTCCGGTCCCCCGACACAGGCCGCTATCACGAGCGCGCCAGGAACGAGGAAGAGGCTCATGGGATCAATCGCGAGTCCGCATAGCGCGTCATAGTTCTCCACGACGGCAAGCACGCTCTGGGGTCCCGCCTGGTAGACCTCACGAACCGCCCCGAGGGTGCCGTTGAGCACCGAGACATCGAGCGGCTCCAGGTAGGCCCGTGGCAGGTCGATGCCGAGCATGCCATCGCGCAGCCGACGTCCGGAGAGCACGCCGGCGCGGGTCTGGAAGTAGAGCTCACCCGCGGGGACACCGAGTTCGCTCAAGAGCACGTGCAACGTGGCGAGCGTGGCGTGCCCGCACAGGTCGACCTCGACGGTGGGAGTGAACCATCGCAGTGACCAACCGTCGCCTACTCGTCGAATGAATGCCGTTTCCGAAACACCGAGTTCGAAAGCGATCTGTTGCAGGTCATCGTCGGAGACTGACCGCTCCAAGAGGACCACCACCGCCGGGTTCCCCCGCGCGCCCTCGCCAATGAAGGCGTCGACCCACCAGAGGCGGTGGCCGAAGGTGACGTTCACGGAGTCCACGGACATAGAGCCTGCCACACCACCGACGCGGGCGTAAACTTGACCGGTGCGCGTCGCGACGTTCAACCTGCACGCCGGGGTGGACGGCTGGGGGCGCCCGACCGGTGCCCTGGAGCACGCCGCGTCCTTGAACGCCGACATTCTGGTCTGCCCCGAGACGTGGCGTGGCGACGACGGCGTCGATTTCTTCACCGACCTGCAATCGCGACTGACGATGACGGGGATCTTCGTACCACTCGCGCGCGCTGAGCGAGTCACCACGGGCCGCGCCGGCACCACCTGGCAGCCGCGGCTCGCCCACCTCACGGGCGAGCACGGTCTCTACTTCACCGAACATCGCTCCCTCAGTCCCGCCCAGCTGGCTCGGCGCGCCCGGTCTCGTTCCGTGGAGCAGGGCGACTGGGGTCTCAGCCTTCTCACCCGTTACCCGATCATCAGCATCCGCGCGCACGCCCTCGGTCGTCTGCCCCGCGAGCGTGTGCGACGTACGCTCATCGCCGCCGACCTGGACGTCGACGGGCGGACGATCACCGTTCTCGCCATCCACGGTGCTCACCTGAGCCACGGGTCATTTCGCCAGTACCGACTTGTGCGGACGATCGCTGACGCCATCGATCCGTTGCGCCCGGCCCTGCTCGTCGGCGATTTCAACTCCTGGCGCCCACCGCTCCGCCTTTTCTTGCCGGGTTGGCGAACCTTAGCGCGCGCCCGGACCTGGCCCGCCCACCATCCGCACTCCCAGATCGATCACGTCCTCGGACGCGGTCCCTGGCGAACGTTGGCCTGTTGTGCCAGTGACGGCGGCAGCGACCACCTCGCCCTCAGCGCCGACCTCGAACTCCCCTAAACCAGTTCCACTCCTCGGCTCTCGGGGAGCCGTGTGAGCAGTAGCAGCAACGGCAACAAGGGAAGGAAGGTCAACAGCGCGGGTATACGCAACGACGAAGACGCCACACCGCCGACGGCGTCGCCGATCCACCCAAAGAGCGCGAGCCCCGCGGTCGCACCCAGGACTCCGGCGACCCCGGCCCATCCCGCGGCGGTCGCGCGATGCGAGTGAGGAAAAATCTCGGTGCTCAGCGCGCTCGCCGCCGGTGCCAGTAATCCCGCCGCCCCGACACCGAGAAAGTATCCAACTTCGAAGCTAAGCCGTCCACCGCTATAGGCGAACGCGGAGGTGACCGCGAGCGCAAGCACGCCAGCCCCGACGGTGCCCCGGCGACCGATGGTGTGGGCGAGCCGCCTACCGAGGACGAGCCCCGCCAGACCCGATACCGCACTCGCGGTCACCACCCCGGCGACGACCGACGGACTGAGACGCAGCACGCCTTCGCCGTAGACGAAGGTGAAGCCGTTGGCGGGACCGGTGATCATGCCGACGGTAAGTCCCAGAACAGCCACGACGGCCAAACGACCACGCAAGTGCGCGGGGATGGTACCGAGCCGGATCGCCGGTGCGTCACCCGCGTGACGTCGGGGCTCGGTCAGCGCTCGCAATAGCCGCGGAACTAGGAGTGCTGGCAGCACGGCGACAGCGAAGAGCCAACGAAATGAGTTGGGGCCGCGAATGACGCCGTGCAGGACAGCCGAGAGACCCGCACCGATCCCACCCCCCGCCACCATCACCGCGAGTCGATGCACTCGTCGCGCCGTGCTCGTGATCTCGACGGTGACCACCTGGACCAATGTCGACGCA
>JAJZSM010000026.1 GCA_021849765.1 Actinomycetes bacterium
ATGGCGTTCAAGGGTGTCTTCCTCGAGGGTCTAGAGGTCGTGATCACCGTGCTCACCCTCGGGACCTCAGCGCACCGACTCGGCCTCGCCTCGACGGTGGCCGCGATCGCGGTCGTGCTGGTCGGGATTGTGGGTGTCGTCGTCGCCAAGCAGCTGTCCAACGTCCCCGAGAACGCCATGAAGATGGGTGTCGGGGTGCTGCTCGTCAGTTACGGGACCTTCTGGACGGGCGAGGGACTGCGGGTGCGCTGGCCCGGCAACGACGTGATGCTCGTCGGGTTCGTGGCGCTCTACCTGGCGGTGACCTGGATTCTCGTCGCGTACCTGCGCCGCGAACGACGGACGCGGGAGGTGGCGGCGTGACGGGGGACCGACGGCCGCCACTGGTGTGGCGACTAGTGAAGGGCTTCGGCCAGTTCTGGTGGGACTTCTTGATCGGCGACACGCCCGAGCTGTTCGTCGCGGCGCTCGTCACGATCGGCGTCGTCGCGGTGCTGAGCCACCTCTGGCACTTGAATGGTGTCGCCGCCCTCGCGCTGCCCGTGCTCGCGACGACGGCTCTCGTGCTGTCGATCCGTCGCGCGGTGCGAGGCGAGCGCCGGCGCTGACCGCGACGCCACGGCGCGGCGGCGGCGAGGCGAACCGTCGCGCCCCACTAGAGGTAGTGGGGCGGCACCTCGTGCTGAGCGCGGCGAAGCACGCGGATCTCCTCTTTTAGTCGTGCGACCTCCGCGCGTAACGTCGCGATCTGACGCTCTAACTCCTCACGGGACGCTTCGTCTGACACGATGTCACTCTGTCACACGCGCATAACCGGTCGATGTCGTCGGCCGAACCGACCGACCCGGGTTGGTCGGTGCCCTGATCATGGGCGCTACCACCGATTCACAGGGAATTCTCACCCAATGCCCAGGAAACTCCCCGGTCACGTCGATACGGTGAGTTTTACCTGATGGTCGGTGATGGACATTGATTGAACGGGTAGACAGGGTGGCGAGACCCGTGAGCCGAGAATACCTAACGTTACCGGAGCGGTCCAGCAAACCCCGTGAGTTCGGGCTGACCATGGCGATCGACAAGGGGTTGCCGCTGCACTACTTCGCCGATGTCGTCTCGGCGGCGAGCGACTACCTGGACTTCGTGAAGTTCGGGTGGGGCACCTCGGTCGTCGACCGCAACATCCGCGACAAGATTGCCGTCTTGCGCAGCGAGGGCGTGGACTTCTACTTCGGCGGCACGCTGTTCGAGAAGTACGTCCTCCAGGACCGATTCGACGAGTTCCGCACCATGTGCCGTTCCTACGGGTGCACCTTCGTCGAAGTCTCCAATGGCACCATCGACCTCAACGACGCGGCCAAGGCCGACTACGTCGGCGAACTGGCGAAGGACTTCTCGGTCATCTCCGAGGTGGGTTCCAAGGACCAGGTGAAGTCCGAGAACATGGCGCCGCACAAGTGGATCGGCTACATCGAGGCCGACCTTGACGCTGGGGCGGTGCTCGTTACCCTGGAGACCCGCGAGAGCGGCCAGGGCGGCATCTGTCGGCCCAACGGGGAGTTGCGCTTCGGGTTAATCGAGGAGATCCTCGCCAGCCCGATCAGCGTTGATCGGTTGTTGTTCGAGGCGCCTAACCTCGAGTTGCAGAGCTACTTCGTCACCCGAATCGGACCAAACGTCAACCTGGGCAACGTCGCCACGACCGACATCATCGGCCTTGAGACGGTGCGACTCGGGCTGCGCAGCGAGACGCTGCTGTCCTTTGAGTCCGACATCGAACGGTCCTACCAGGAGCGACCTTGAGAGAAAGTCGTGACGTCTTCCATCTGGCGATTCCGGCCTATGACCTGGATGCTGCCGTCGCGTTCTACGTCACCCAACTCGGATGTAAGTTGGCGCGTCGTTACGACGACCGCATCACACTCGACTTCTTCGGCGACCAGCTCGTGTGCCATTCGAGTCCAGCCCCGAGTGAACCGGTCGACCCCGCTCGCTCGCTCTACCCGCGTCATTTCGGCGTGACGTTTCGCAAAGGCGGCGACTTCGAGGCGGTCCACCGGCTCTGCCAACAACGAGACGTGCCCTTCTTCGCGCCCATGAGTGTGCGCTTCGAGGGCCGCGTCGAGGTCCATCGGACCTTCGTCGTCGAGGACCCCTCGGCGAACCTGATCGAGTTCAAGCACTACGCCGACCCGCGCATGATGTATTGACCAATCTGACGGGTCATGCATCGCCACTTCGCCCGACCGGATCGGCGCGCTGGACTCGGCGGCTCGTCGTCCGCCACTCGCCGGGGCGGACGACGAGCCGCGTTCTAACCCAGTGGGTCGCCGTTGAGATCGGTCGACCACACGCTGGCGTTGTCCACCGGATACCACGACGTCGTGGCGATCGGGGTCGCCGCGCAGGCCGCGCGAATGGCCCGCAGCGTCCCACCGTGGGTGACCACGAGGACTCGTGCGCCGGCGAAGTCGAGACGTAGTTGGGTGAGCCATCGCATGGCGCGTTCGTAGAGGTCGTTGAGCGACTCGCCACCCGGTGGTCGCGCGTCGGCGTCGAGGATGACGTCGCCGTCGAAACCGGCGACGGACACCGGGAGGTCTGCGAAGAACCCGCCCTCGTAGACGCCGTAGGCGCGCTCGCGCAAGGTCGGCGTGGTCACGACCTCGAGTCCGCGGCCGCTCGCAATGATCGTCGCGGTGTGCTGCGCGCGGCGCAGGTCGCTCGAGACGATCACGTCGAGGTCGTATTCGCGTAGGGCCGACGCCGCCTCATGCGCCTGAGCGACACCGCGCTCGGTGAGCTGCGCGTCGTCACGGTGGCCCTGGACGAGGTGGTCGTGGTTCCAGGTGGTCTCCCCGTGGCGCACCAGCACGAGACTCGGCGGCGTCATCGTCGAGGGCATGCCATCGAGCGTACCGGCGTCGGGGACTGCCACCGATCAGGTGTAGCCGACCATGGTCGAACGGGCCGTGCCGTGGTGCGCGACCGCCTCGGCGAGATCGCCGAGGAACTCCTCGACGTGGGTGCCGTGGATCGGCGCGATCATCATCTGTACGCCCGAGGGGTTGTGCACGCGGTTGAGGTGCCAGCCGAGCGCGTCCATGACGTCGGCGATGGCGAAGATGTCGTCTTGCGTCGAGGTGAAGGACAGCAGCGGGCCAATCGAGGCGCCGAGGATCGACAGACCGGGCAGGGCGCTCACCCCGTCGCGGAACCGGCGCGTCGTCTCGAGCAGGTCGCGCATGATCTCGGTGTAGCCGTCCTCACCCAGGTAGTTGAGCAGCGCCCAGGACGCAGCCACCGGGCTCGCCGCCCGGGCGCCCGCGACCGAGGCGTTGCGGTAGCGCCCCGGCGGCCACACGTCGTAGTCGAAGATCTGGTGGCTGAGCCAGTCGGCGTCGCGGTAGACGATCACCGACGCGCCCTTGGTCACGTAGCCGTACTTGTGGATGTCACAGGACATCTGGGTGACCCCGGGCAGACGAAAGTCGTAGGGCGGGACTACGTGGCCGAGCCGCTCCATGAACGGCAGGACGAAGCTGCCGATGCAGGTGTCGGAGTGAAACGGGATCCCGAGGGCGAGGGCCCGGCTTGAGAGCTCCTCGATGGGGTCGATCACGCCGTGGGGGAAGCCGTAGGCCGAGCCCACGATCAAGACCGTGTTCTCGTCGACACGCTTGAAGAGCCCATCGACGTCGGCGGTGAATTCGTCCGTGAGGGGGGTCGCGCGCGCCTCGAGGCCGAGGTAGAAGGCCGCCTTGGCGAAGGCGGGGTGGGCTGAGGAGGGAAAGACGATGTTGGGGTCGGTGATCCCGCGTTCGACGCGTCCGCGCTCGCGACTGACCAAGACCGAGAGCAGGATCGACTCGGTGCCACCGGCGGAGAAGCCCGCCCCGGCGCTCGGTGGCGCGTTGACGAGTGACGAGACCATCTCGAGCACCTCGGCCTGCATGGTGCCGAGGCTGGGGAACCGCGTGGGGTTGAGGGCGTTCTCGAACAGGTAGGCGTTGTTGGCCTCGGTGAGGACCCGGTCGACGTCGGCCCGGCCGGTTGGGTAGACGAGGTTGAAGGTTCGTCCGCGTTGCCAGTCGGCGTCTCGGGTCTTGCGCTCGAAGAGGTCGGCGAACACCGCCGCGGCCGACTGTCCCCGCGCCGGGAACGGCCGACGGGCAACGCTTGCCGGCTCGATGGACTCGGGCTTCTCTCCTGGGTCGCTCATGTCGTCCTTTCGTCGGGCGGTCCGTCGGGCGAACCGGGGTGGTCTATCGCCACCTCGTCACGCTATCGCCGTCTCGACGACGGATCGGTGGCGACGAGACGCACGAACGCTGGCGCCACGACGTGCTGCGTCGTGGCGCCAGCGTTCGGCATCGATCAGACGTTCAGGGGAACAGGCCCCGGACTTCGGTCGCCTCGGCGATCCGTTCCACCCCGACGGCGATGGCCGTCTCGCGCAGTGTCACGTTCAGCTCCTGGTGGCGCTTCCAGATGTGGTTGAAGGCGTCGCTCATGGTCTTCTCGAGGCGTTGCTGGAAGAGTTCCGGCTCCCACATGAACCCCTGGAGGTCCTGGGCCCACTCAAAGTACGAGGCGACCACGCCACCGGCGTTCGCGAGGACGTCGGGGATAACCGGGACGTTGCGACTCGCGAGGATCGCCGCGCCCTCGCCGGTCGTGGGGCCGTTGGCGGCCTCGACCATGATCGAGGCGCTCATCGTCTCGGCGACCTGCTCAGTGATGACACCGCCAAGTGCCGCGGGGATTGCGATGTCACTGGGCAGTGTGAACAGGTCCTCAGCGGGGATCGTCTCACTGCCGGGGTAGCCGACCACCGTTCCGGCTTCGGCGAAGTGTGCGGCCAGGGTCGAGGGGTTGATCCCGTCGGGCACGTGGATCGCGCCACGCACGTCGGCGATACCTACGACCTTCATGCCGCGGTCGCTCAGCAACTTCACTAGCGGAGCGCCAACCTTTCCGTAGCCCTGGATGACGACGCGCTGTTCGTTGGCCATGCGGCCCATGCGCTGGAGTAACGCCGTCGTGACGATGGTCACGCCCAGCGACGTCGCCCCGGCGTGACCGAGACTGCCGCCGATCGAGAGCGGCTTGCCGGTGACGACGCCGGGCGTGTTGTGACCGCGAAGCATCGAGACCGTGTCCATGATCCAACTCATCACCTGGAAGTCGGTGTTGATGTCGGGAGCCGGGATGTCGCGGTCGGGTCCGATCATCGGCGCGATCGAGAAGGCGTAGCGGCGGGTGAGCCGCTCGAGCTCGGCGCGCGAGAGCGTCGCCGGGTCGACACGCACGCCGCCCTTGGCCCCGCCGTAGGGGATGTTGACGACCGCGCACTTGATCGACATGTCGGCGCTCAGCGCCGCGATCTCGTCGGCGTTCACACTCGGGTGGAAGCGGATGCCGCCCTTGCCCGGGCCGCGTGAGGTGTCGTGCTGGATGCGCCAGCCCGTGAACATGCGCACGTCACCGCCGTCCATGCGTACGGGCACGGCGACCTCGAGGATCCGTTCGGGTGTGACGATCCTCGTGATCATGTCGTCGTGCAGCCCGAGCAAGTGCCCGGCCTCCTCGATCAGCGATACCACCCGCAACCACGGATTGAATTCGTGCGGGGGTGCTTCATTGGGACGTGTGACCACGTTGTCACCAGCCTTTGCTCTCGGTGAGAGCCTTGGTGCCCTCGCTACCAGCGTAGGACACGCAACTCGGACCAGTGCGTCACGGTCCGGTACGCTGACGAATCGGGTGAAGGGACGAGCGTGAAGATCTCTACGATGCTCAGTTACGCGGGTGGGTTCAAGCAGGCCGCCGCAGACGTGACCGAGATGGAGCGGGCGGGACTGGACCTGGTCTGGGTCGCCGAGGCCTACGGGTTCGACAGTCCGTCGCTGATGGGTTACCTCGCGGCGCTCACCGAACGCGTCGAGATCGGCGCGGCGATCCTGCCTATCTACACACGCACGCCGACGCTGATCGCGATGACCGCGGCGGGCATAGACGCGCTTTCGGACGGGCGGTTCCACCTCGGTCTCGGCGCCTCGGGTCCCCAGGTCATCGAGGGCTTCCACGGCGTGCCCTACGTCAACCCGCTCGGGCGCACCCGGGAGATCGTGTCAATCTGTCGCGACGTGTGGCGCCGCGAGGCGCCCCTCGAACATCACGGCAAGTACTTCACCCTGCCCCTGCCGCCGGCGCAGGGGACGGGGCTGGGCAAGCCGCTCAAGATCATCGCCCACCCGGTGCGACCGGCGATTCCGGTGTGGATTGCGTCACTGGGCGAGAAGAACGTGTCGCTCACCGCCGAGATCGCCGACGGCTGGATACCCATCCTGTTCATCCCCGAGCGCGCGAAGGACGTCTGGGGCGACGCACTGGCCGCGGGTCGGGCCAAGCGTGACCCGGCGCTCGGCGAGCTCATGATCACAGCGGGCGGGTTGCTCGCCATCGGCGAGGGCGAGGAGATCATCGCGCTGCGCGAACTGCAGCGCTCGATGGTAGCGCTCTACGTGGGCGGGATGGGCGCCAAGGGCAAGAACTTCTACAACGAACTCGCCATCCGCTACGGCTTCGAACGCGAGGCGGCCGAGATCCAGGACCTCTACTTGGCGGGCAAGAAGCGCGAGGCCGAGGCGGCGGTGCCGGCCGAGTTCCTCGAACTGACCACGCTGTGCGGACCGGCGAGCTACGTCGCTGAACGGGTGGCGGCCTTCGCCGAGGCGGGGGTCACCCACTTGCAGGTCCATCCCCTCGCTCAGCCCGGCCAGAGCGCGGCGTCCTTGATCGAGGCCGTGCGCTCGATGGTCGACTAGTTGACGCTCCGGCTGGCGTCACGGCCACCCGAGGCGAGCCACGCGGCGAACATCGTCGCGTAGGCGCCGCCGGCCGCGAGCAGTTCGTTCGGTGTGCCCGACTCGACGACGCCGCCGTGGTCGACCACGACGATGCGGTCCGCCCGCTGGGCGGTGGTCAGTCGGTGCGCGATGAGGATCGCCGAACGACCCTCGAGAATCCGGTCGAGGGCCTGCTCGACCACGGTCTCGCTCTGCAGGTCGAGCGAGGACGTCGCCTCGTCGAGGATGAGGATGCGCGGCCCCGCGAGGAAGGCGCGCGCGAGCGCGAGCAGCTGGCGCTCGCCGGCCGAGAGCGTCTGGCCGCGCTCGTGGACCTCGGTGCCGATGCCGTCGGGCAGCCGGTCGACCAGGTCGCGTAGTCCCACGACGTCGATCGCCCGCTCGATCTCCTCGTCGGTCGCCTCGGGGCGGCCGAAGGCGAGGTTGGTCCGGATCGACCCCGCGAAGAGGAAGGGCTCTTGGGGCACGACGCCGACCTGGGAACGCAGCGAGCGCAGCGTGACGTTTCGCACGTCGACGCCGTCGATGAGCACCCGACCCGAGGTCGGGTCATAGAAGCGGTTCGCCAGCTTCGCGATGGTCGACTTGCCCGCGCCAGTCGGACCGACGAAGGCCACGGACTCCCCGGGGGCGATCTCTAAGTCGACGTCGGTGAGCACCGGCCGATCGGGGTCGTAGCCGAAGCTCACGTGGTCGAAGGTGATGCGGCCCTCGACCTGTTCGAGATCGGTCGCGTTCACCTCCTCGTCCACGCTCGGGCGAGTCTCGAGCAGCTCGCGCAACCTTGTGATCGAGGAGCGGCCCTGCTGGAGCGCGTTGTACTGCTGGACGAGCAGCTGAATAGGCGAGAAGAATCGATTGAGGTAGAGGAAGAAGGCGATCAGGGCACCGATGGTGAGCTTGTGCTCGAGCACCAGCCGGCCGCCGATGGCGAGCAGGAGACCCTGGCCGAGGATGCCGATCATGACCGTGGACGGACCGTAGATGCTGCTGACGCGCCCCGTGTAGAGGTTGGCGTCTCGGTAGGCGCCCACGACGTGGCGGTGGTTGCGGATATTGCGGCGCTGGCGGTTGTTGGCCGTCACGACGCGGATGCCGTAGAGCGACTCGGACAGGTCGGCGAGCACGTTCGCGATCCGGTCACGGGTGCGCAGGTAGCCGCGCTCGCTCGCGCGGTGGAACCAGATGGAGAAGACGAAGAGCAGCGGCACGACCATCAGGACAGTCCACGACGCGAGGGTCACGTTGGTTGTGAACAGGATCACGGTGATGACCACCATGGTCAGCCCCTGGATCGCGAACTGGCTGATGCCGTCCTGGACGAGCTGTTGGAGGTTCTCGATGTCACTGGTCATCCGGCTCATCAGGACACCGGCCTTCCCGTCGGTGAAGAAGCCCAGGCTGAGTCGCTGGAGGTGGGTGAAGACCCGGATGCGCAGGTCGTGCATGACGCGCGACGCGAGTCGGCCGGTGACATCGACCTGGGCGCGCTGGAGGTAGACGCTCGCGAGTGCCAAGACGAGGTAGAGCGCGCCGCAGACGGCGATGACCCCGAGCGAATGGTGACCCGGGACCATGCCGTGGTTGATCGCGTACTCGGTCAGCTTCGGGCCGGCCTGGAGAACGAGGCTGATGGCGATCACGAGCAGCGAGCCGCCGTAGAGGTAGCCCGGGTAGCGCCCGACGAGGCGCGTGAGGCTGAGGTGTTGGCGTTCTTTCCCCGAGGGGCGCTGGGTGAACGTGAGGTTGGCGGGCTCGTGGTGCGGCTCAGTCGCGAGCAGTTTGGTCGCCTCGCCCATCAACTCACTGGGGATCCCCCCGAAGGGCAGCCCGTTGTCGGTGGCGCTGCGGTGACCGCCGCCACCGAACCCGCCGAATCCGCCGCCCCAAGCCATCACGCACCGTCCGTCGTGGCCTGGGCGAGGATCTGGGCGTAGAGCGGCTCGGTGGCGAGCAGGGACTCGTGAGTCCCTGACGCGACGACACGACCGCAATCGAGGACGAGCACGCGCTTGGCGAGCGCAATCGTGGAGATGCGATGGGCGATCACGATTGTCGTGCGACGCTCCAAGAGGTTTTCCAACGCCTCGTGGATCCCCGCCTCGACGTGGACGTCGATGGCGCTGGTCGCGTCATCGAGGATCAGCACCGGCGGGTTGACGAGCAGGGTGCGCGCGATGGCGATCCGTTGGCGCTGACCGCCCGAGAGTGTGTAGCCCCGTTCGCCCACCACCGTGTCGTAGTCGTGGGGGAGCCGCTCGATGAACTCGGCCGCGTTGGCCGCTCGAGCCGCTGCGACCACCTCGTCCATCGTCGCCTCGGGACGGCCGTAGGCGATGTTGTCGCGGATCGAGATCGAGAAGAGGAAGGGCTCGTCCATCACTACCCCGACCGCGGTGCGCAGCGAGTGCAGGGTGAGGTCGGTCACGTCGTGGCCGTCGATGCGAACCACGCCCTCGGTCGCGTCATAGAACCGCGTGAGCAGGCGCGCGACGGTGGACTTGCCCGACCCTGTCCGTCCGACGATCGCCACGGTCTCGCCGGGTTCGATGACGGCGTCGAAGTCGGACAGGATGTCGGGTCCGTCGCCGTAGCGAAAGCTCACGTGGTCGAACTCGATGCGCCCGGCGACGCCCCCAAGGTCATAGGCCCCGGGCCGTTCGGTGACGGTCGGATTTTCGTCGAGGATCTCGAAGATCCGCTCGGCGCTCGCCTTGGCGCGTTGGCCCATCATCACGAGCTGGCCGAGCATCATGAACGGCGCCTGCAGCATCAGGAGGTACGCGTTAAAGGCGAGTATGGCACCGATGCCGAGGTGTCCGTCTATGACCATCCAGCCACCGAAGAACAGCACGAGTGCGAGCCCGAGTTGGGGCAGGTTCTGCACCCACGGCGACCAGATGGCGCGCAGTTGGGCGTCTTTGATGTACGCCCACGCGACCCGTTCGGCCGCGTCCGCGAGGCGGTTTACCTCGGCCTCCTCCTGGGCGAAGGACTTGACGACGCGCACACCGTTCACGTTCTCGTCGACGATGGTCGCGACCTCGGCGAGTCTCGCCTGGGTGATCCAGGAGATCGGGAACATGACCCGGCGCATCTTGATCCCCACGAAGTACAGGATCGGCATCACGACCATCGCCACGAGGGCCAAGACGACGTTGATCGAGAGCATGAAGCCGAAGGCGATCACGCCGATGAAACTCTGTACGACGATGAGCGGTGCGAAGGTGGAGTACATCTGGACACTGCGGATGTCGCTGTTGGCCCGGCTGATGAGCTGTCCCGACTGGACCCGGTCATAGAAGCTGAACGAGAGCCAGGCGAGGTGCTCGTAGATCAGCGAACGCAAGTCGGCCTCGACGTTATAGGCGGTCTTGAAGACGTACTGTCGCGACACGATGCCCGTGATGCCGGCGATGACACCCACGACCAGGATTTCGATGACCGCGGTGTGCAGGCTGGCGACGTGTTGGACGAGTGACCGGTCGATCGCGCCGTTGAGCAGCTTCGGCACCAGGGTCTGGAAGACGAGGCTGATGAACGAGAGGCTGATCGCGACCGTGAAGGTGACCCGGTGCGACGAGATGACGGGCAATATCCGGCGCCACCACGGCAGCGAGCGGTCTCGCGAGATCTGCGCTCGTGGACCGTGGTACGAGGAGTAAACCCCACCCAGGGGGTCACTGTCGGTCCGATCGACGTCGATCGAGCCGTTCGCCTGCAAAGTCACTGATGCAGCGTACCGGGCGCTACCTCCACCTCGGACCGTGAAGACGACGCACGATCGCGGCGCGACGTAATGTGACGTCGTGCCCACGCCACTCGTCGTCAACCACCCCATAGTCGCCGACAAGGTCCGCCAGCTGCGCGACCGCGCGACATCCAACGCGGACTTCTTGCGCCTGGCTCGCGAGATTTCCCGGTTCGTCGCCTACGAGGCCTTCCGGGACACGCCCACCACGTCGACCACGGTCGACACCCCCGTCGCCTCTGGCGCACCGGCGGTGAAGGTGGACACTGAGTACGTCATCGTGCCCATCCTGCGCGCGGGGCTCGGCATGAGTCCCGCGGTCCAAGAGGTGCTGCCCCACACACGGGTCTGCCTGGTGGGGCTGAGACGCAACGAGACGACGTTGCTGCCCGACGTCTACCTTGACGGCCTGCCCGAGTCACTGGTCGGCGCCCACGTGGTGATCTGTGACCCGATGCTCGCGACGGGAGGGTCGCTCGACATGGTCCTGTCGATGTTGCGAACCCGCGGCGCGACGGGCGCCAC
>JAJZSM010000027.1 GCA_021849765.1 Actinomycetes bacterium
GCACCCCATGATCTGGGCGGACCACTTCATGGTCCACGACATCGCGTGGTGGAACGCGCTCTATGCCACGCTGCAGCTCGTGATCGCGCTCGGCCTGTTCTGGCGCCCCACTGTCCGCCTGGCGCTCGGCACCTCGATCGTCTGGAGCCTGGCGGTCTGGTGGTTCGCCGAGGGGTTCGGTGGTGTGTTCGCCGGCGGCTCGCCGCTCGCCGGTCAACCGGGTGCGGTCGTGCTCTACGCCCTCATCGCGATCCTGATCTGGCCGTCCAGTCGTGGTGACGCGACCTCGGTCGTCGACGCCGGTGCCTGGGGGCGCCGAGGCGCGATGGCGGCCTGGGTTGTGCTGTGGGTCGACTTCGCGGTGTATTTCCTCTTGCCCGCGAATCGGGCGCCGCAGGCCTTGCACGACCTGGTGATGGGTTCAGCGTCCGGTGAACCGGGTTGGATCCAGTCGATCGACCACGGACTCGCGACCGTGTTCGCCGGTCGCGGCCTCGCGTTCTCAATCGGCCTCGCGCTAGTCAGTCTCGTCATTGCGATTGCTGTCGCCAAACCAGCACTCGTGCGACCGGCGCTGATCGCCGCGATAGTCTTCGCGGCGTTCGTGTGGCTCGTCCAGGATTTTGGCGGTCTACTGACGGCACAGGGTACGGACGTCAACTCCGGACCGCTGATCGCACTGCTCGCGTGGACGTTCTGGCCGTTGTCGACGTCACGAGTCGCCGCCGCTCGGTAAGCAACCATCGACGCGATTAGTCGCGGACCATGGCCTCGACCGCCACGCGGTGCAGCGGCACCGTGGCCTCGACCGTCGTCCCCTCGCCGATCGTCGAGGTGACCTCGCAGTGACCGTCAAGCAGGTTCGCGCGCTCGCGCATGCTCAGGATCCCGAGGTGATTGCCCGAGACGAGGCTGTCACGGCTCACGTCGAAGCCGTCGCCGTCGTCGACGATCGTGACGTGCGCGCAGTCCTTCTCGTAGTGGATCGACACGACGAGGTTGGCCGCCCGGGCGTGGCGGATGACGTTGCGCACCGCCTCTTGGACGATGCGAAAGAGCCCGACCTCGGCCTCGTGGGAACCGCTGACGATGTCCCCGGTGACGATGAAGTCGGTGACGAGACCCTCGTCGACCTCGAGGTCGACGAGCAGTCCACGGACGGCCGCGACGAGCCCGTGTTGGTCGAGTCCGGCCGGGTGCAGCCCGCGGGTGACCTCGCGTAGGTGCCCGACGACGTTGAGCAACTCTTCGCGCACCGTGACGAACTGCTCGACGCGCTCGTCGCCGTCGATCTGCTCGCTCGGGGAGCCGAGGACCTCGAGACGCCGGGCCAGTTGGAGAAGACGCTGCAGCGGGTCGTCGTGGATCTCGCGGGCGATGCGACGCCGCTCGTCCTCTTGGGCCCGCAGGACCTCGATGGCCCACGCTCGCGCCTCGCGCTCGGAACGGTACTCCTCCGTGACGTCCTCGAGTACGACCTGACGGATCGACCCGACGGCGCTGGGCTCGAAATTGGTGACCGAGACGCGGAAGTTGCGCTCCTCGTCATCCCCGGTTGGGCGGATGGTGAGCTGGTTCGTTCGGCCCTCGACGAGGTCGTGGTCGGCGAGATCGAACAGGTCGGTGATCCGCCGTCCCATCGCGCCGGCACTGAGGTGCAGCGCCGCGGGATTGGCCTCCAACACGGTGCCCGACGGATCGATCAGGAAGATCGGTGCCGTGTTCACATCGAAGAGCCGGTGGTAGTGCTGCTCGGCGACGCGACGTTCGGCCTCGGCGACTTCGGCGCGAGCCCGTTCGAGGTGGGCGCGCTCAATCTCGAGACCCACGAAGAGCGCGACGACGGTGACGACGAAGAGTTGGACGAGGTCTTGCTGGTAGTGGCCCTTGTCGTCGGGGATCAGGAGATCGGGCATCCACAGCAGGATCGCCCAGATGGTGGTGGCCGCCGATCCGGAGAGGCCGTAGCGCAGGGCGGCGTAGCCGACCGGGATCAGCAGCAGATCGATCGGCACGCCGTAGGGCAGGACGCTGCCGTGCAACGCGCTACTCGTGTCGACCCATACGTGGATCACGGCCCAGAACACCACCATCGCCTGCACGGCCCAGAAGGCCCGTTCGCGAACGGGCGGGTGCAGCGCCCGCACGAGGATCTCACGGATCGGGATGCGGGGGTTGGGTGTTCTCACTTGCTCGGTTTGGGTGAGGCGAGGTGGTGTTCGATCGCGAAGATCGTCGCTTCGGTGCGCGAGCGCACGCCCAGCTTGTTGAGGATCGCCGAGACGTAGCTCTCGATAGTCCGCAGTCCGATGCCGAGCTCCAGGGCGATCTCCTTGTTGGAGCGGCCCCGCACGAGGGCGGCGATGACGTCGAGTTCGCGTGCCGTGAGCCGGTGGATCAATTCCTCTTCGGGTGGTTGGCGGCGACCGGCGAGCCGGTGCGAGAGTGAACCGTCGATGACTGTGCCGCCCACCGAGACCGTCCGGGCCGCGGCCACGAACTCCGCGGCGCTCGCGGTCTTCAAGAGGTAACCGCCGGCGCCCGCGGCGAGCGCCTCGGAGAAGTAGACGTAGTCGTCGTGGGCCGAGAGCATCAGGCAGCGGATCGGCAACTTCTCGGCCACGACCTCGCGAACGACCTCGACGCCGCTGCCGTCGGGTAATTCGACGTCAATGACCATGAGCCGGGGGCGCAACCGCCGGGCGGACACGAGGGCGTCCTGCACCGAACCCACCTCGTCGACCACCACGATTTCGGGGTCTCGCTCGAGCATCTTGCGAGTTCCTTCTCGCACGACCTCGTGATCGTCTACCACGATTACGGATATCGACCTCGAATTGACCACCTCGGAGTCGGCCACGACATCACCTTACGGCAGCGTCCCCTCGGCCTTCACCGTGAATTCACGGACGAAAGACCTGAAATAGCACGTGTTGTGCCACGTACCGGCATCACGGCACGCCTACGGGCGCGATTCGAGCGGGTCACCGCCGTCCGGTCGTCTTCGCCACGACCTCGCGAGCGTCTCGGCGCGAGCGGCGATCCCAGTCGCTCGTATCCGTCGACGTCAAAGCAATCGAAAGTTGGGACTACCTCGACATCGGGGCGGCTCGCGAACGTCCCGTGATTCCACGGGACGACTGACCCGAGGGATTTCTCTAGTCAGGCTCCGCTCGCCGCCCAAAAATGGTCAAGGTCCGAATCACCATCGTGATGGTGGCCGGGAGGAGCGAATGATGAGTAGCGAAACGACCGTGGTGAGCCGAGGAAACGGCGGAGCAGAGGCGCACCGAGTCCGCGGACTGGTGACGTTGATTGCGGGGATCGTCATTGTGGCGGCGGTCGTTTTCGCGATCACCGCTGGCGCTGGTGCGATCTGGCACAAGGTGACGGGCACGACCCCGGCCCCCGGCGCGGCGACCAGTGCCGTTGTACCCGCGAGTGCCTCGAACGCCGTCCAGGTAAAGCTCGAAATCAACCCGCCACCGCTCGGCGGCGTGAAGGGTCCCGACGGGTTGGTCCATGACGCCTTCGTCCCGGGGACCTTCACGATGACCGTCGGCAAGACCTACGACGTCACGATCTACAACTACGACGGGCAGTCGCACTCGTGGATGTCGCCCGACCTGAACGTGAGTGCCGTAGCGCCGGCCGGCAGCCCCTCGTCGCCGTCGATCACCCACTTCACCATCAAGCCCACCAAGCCCGGAACTATCCAGTGGTTCTGCGCCCTGCCTTGTGACAAGTGGGCGATGGCGCACAACGGTTTCATGCGCGGCTACGTCACCGTGGTCGCCTGAGTCGAACCGGTCCAAAGTTCTAACCCCCCCAACCCAACACCAACAAGGAGCATTGAGATGAAGCGCCCGATTACCACGTTGACCGCGTTGCTGTTGGCGGCGGCCCCACTCGCTGCGGTGACCATCACCGGCACGAGTGCTTCGGCCGCACCGACCCACGTGGTCGAGCACATGCGGCTGATCACCGGCAAGATGGATGGCAAGCCGGGTTGGCCGAAGATCACCAACGCCTCCTGGACCGTGCACAAGGGTCAGACCGTGACCGTCCAGATCACGAGTTTCGATGACGGAACTGCGCCGCTCATGGGCAAGTACATGCCCTACGCGAACGTGAAGGGCACGCTCAACGGCAAGGAGCTTGTCAACGGCAAGGCCGTCACCAACGTGTCCGACATCAATATCGCTCACACCTTCACGGTTCCCGGACTCGGATTCAACATGCCGATCCCGGTCGCACCGACCGGTGGCCACGTCGTCGTCACGGCGAGCTTCGTCGCCAAGAAGACCGGCACGTTCGTCTGGCACTGCTACGCCCCGTGCGGCAGCGGCACCAACGGCATGGGTGGCGCGATGTCGACCATGGGCTGGATGACAGGCAAGGTCAGCGTCAAGTAGTGCCAGTTCGAACAGGGCGTTCGAGCGGGATTGCAGTACTCAACCAAGAGGAGAGATGAGATGAAGCACACTATGACCAAGGCCGCGGCCCTGGCACTCGTCATTGCACCCGTGCTGGGCGCCGGCGTCGTCAGTGGTGGCACGGCGAGCGCGGCCGCGCCCAGCCACGTGACCGAGGTCATGAAGATCCTGACCACGGGCAAGCTGGCGGGTAGCGGCGAGCAGCCGAAGTTCACCAACTCGGCCTGGACCGTGCACAAGGGTCAGACCGTGACCATCAAGATCATCAGTTACGACGACGGTGCTGCGCCGCTGATGGGCAAGTACATGAAGTACACGTCGGTCATGGGCACGCTGAACGGTAAGGAAGTCGCTGGCGGCAAGACCGTGAGCAACGTGTCGGACATCAACGTCTCACACACCTTCACCATCACCAAACTGGGCTTTAACATGCCCATCCCCGTCGCGCCGACCGGTAAGAGCATCGTGGTCACCGCGTCGTTCAAGGCCACGAAGACCGGCACGTTCACCTGGAACTGCTTCGCGCCCTGCGGTACGGGCACCGTCGGCATGGGAGGCGCCATGAAGACGACCGGCTGGATGACGGGCCACATCAAGGTCGGTTCATGAGTGACCGCAACGCCACTGGCGTGAACGGCCCCGGGCGCGAAAGCGCCCGGGGACCGCTCGCGCGTCTCGGCGCCGTCGACCCCCTCGAGCGTCTCGGCCGACTGAGCTGGCGCCGTCCCGCGACGTTCGCCCGTAACGGCGGTGTGGTCCTCGGATCAATCGCCGGCATCCTGATTGGACTCGCCGTCACCGTCGCGTTGGTCGGTGGCATCGCCGCCGGCGTGACACGACTCACCCGCTCGAACCCGCCGGCAGCCATCACCCCACACGGTCACGTGACCGAGACGATGAAAATCGTGACGGGGTCACTGACCGGTTTCGGTGACCAACCGCAGTACACGAACCCGGACTGGACCGTCCAGGTCGGCGAGCGCGTCACCGTCAAGATCGTGAGCTTCGATGACGGCACGGCGCCGCTCATGGGCGCCCAGATGATGTTTACGAAGGTCCAGGGTTCGACCACCGGGCAGGAGACGGTCGCGGGCCAGGCGATCTCCTCGGTGCCCGACACGGACGTGGCCCACACCTTCACCATCGTCGGACTGGGTTTTAACATGCCGATCCCCGCCGCGCCAACCGGCAAGTCGGTGACGGTCGTCGCGACGTTCGTCCCCACCAAGACGGGGACCTTTACGTGGCAGTGCTACGCCCCGTGCGGCGCAGGCACGAATGGCATGGGCGGCGCGATGTCGACCATGAAGTGGATGGAAGGTTCGATCAAGGTGGAAGCAGCATGACCACGAAACACGACAACGAGATGGTTGCGACCGACGACGCGCAACACGACGAGTTGACGGCCGCGGCCGTCACCATCGGCCGGCGCGGACTGCTTCGAGCAGCGGCTCTCGGCAGCCTCGGCGTCGGGGTACTCGGCGCACTGACCGAGACGCTCGCCGCCGCCTCCGAACCGGCGACTACCACGCCCAGCGGGCCGGTGAAGCAGTGGTGCATGATCATCGATCTGCGCCTCTGCAACGGCTGCAAGCTCTGCACGACCGCCTGTCAGACGGCCCACTACCTGCACGAAGACCAGACGTGGATGAACGTCTACACGATGCAGAACGCCGCCGGCGAGGACTACTTCATGCCCCGTCCGTGCATGATGTGCGAAGACCCCGCGTGTGTGCCGGTCTGCCCGGTCGGCGCGAACTTCCGGACCCCGGAGGGCCTGACGCTCGTCGATCAGAGCAAGTGCATCGGGACGCGCATCTGCATGAACGCCTGTCCCTACGACGCGCGCTACTTCAACTGGTCTGACGCACTCCCCGCGCCGCGCCAGCCCTTCAAGCAGGAGCCCGAGTGGCCCGTGCCGCAGGTGAAGGGCACCGTCGGCAAGTGCATCGAGTGCGCGGCCATGCTGCCCTCGGGTCAACTGCCCGAGTGCGTGACCCACTGCCCGATGGGCGTGATCTACTTCGGTGACCTGACCGCGGACGCTGCGGTCAACGGCATGGGCAACACGGTGAAGATCTCCACCTACCTCGCCGAGAACGACGCCATTGTCTTCAAGGAGGAGTACGGCACCCACCCGCGCGTGTACTACATCCCCGGCCACGGCCAGGACCTGAACAACAACCCGAGCGCGTCGTGACGCGGATGACTGGAGGGGACCGATGACTGACGTCATCATTCCAAACGTGGGGCGCGATCAAGTGGCGCCCGAGAACGCCGACCTTCGAGCGGCGGCGATGCGACCAGTGCTCGAGACACCCCGGTGGTGGTGGCCCTCGATCGTGGTGCTGACCGTGATCGTGTTGGGCGGCATCGCGGCCTGGGTCTACCAGGTAGCCAACGGCTTGGGCACGGCGGGATATAGTGACGGCGCCTTCTGGGCGATCTACGAGGCCAACCTCGTGACCTTCATCGGGGTGAGCTACGGCGGCGCCGTGGTGTCGGCGATTCTTCGTCTGACCCACGCCGGGTGGCGCGCGCCGCTGACGAGGATCGCCGAGGCCACAGCCCTCGTGACGTTGCCCATCGGGATGGTCTTCATCATCCCGCACCTGGGTGACCCGAGCCGGATCTGGGAGCTCGTCTGGCCCCCGTACTGGAACCTCACGTCGCCGATTCTCTGGGACTTCTTCGCCGTGAGCACGTACCTCCTGGCGACGATCGTCTTCTTCTATCTGCCACTCGTCCCGGACGCGGCGATCGCCCTCGAGCGCTTCGAGGATGAGGCGCCGTCGACACGAGTCAAGGTGCGCAAGTCGCTCTACCGCGTCCTCGTCGGACGCTTCGGCGGCACGCCCTACGAGCGGCGTCGTTTGAACGGGGCGATCGGACTCATCGCCATCATGATCATCCCGATGGCGGTCTCGGTTCACTCGGTGCTGTCCTTCGCGTTCGCGTCGTCCTCCAGGGCCGGTTACATGGAGACGATCCTGCCCGTCTACTTCGTCGTGGCGGCGCTCTACTCGGGTGTCGCGCTCGTCGTGCTGACGGTCGCCGCGTCGCGCAAGCTCTTCCACCTCGAGGCGTTCGTTACCCCCCGGCACTTCGTGCGCCTCGGGTTCCTGATGATCGCCTTCGGTGCGGCGTACCTGTACCTCACCTTCACCGAGTACCTCATCGACGGCTACTCGGGAACGGTCGGGGCGTCGGCCTGGGTGTATCAGATCGTCGCGGGTCGCTACGCCATCCCGTTCTGGATCTACTTCGTCGCGGGGGGCATCGCGCCCCTGTTCATCATGATGTTCCGACGGTTTCGCACGACCAGTGGTGTCGTGGTCGCCTCGTTCCTCGTGGTGGCCGCGCTGTGGATCAAGCGGCTCGTCATCGTCATCCCCCCGGCGACCGAGCCGCTTGTGAACTCGCCACTGGCCAAGGGCGGCGTGCTCGCCGGCAACTGGGGCACGTATCACTTCACCTGGGTGCCGATCTCGATCACGATCGCCGCGACCGCGGCCATCCCGTTGCTCTTGCTCGTCGTGTTCCGCTTCGTTCCGATCCTGTCGATGGCGGAGATGGAAGAGCTCGCCGAGGGCCACGAGGAGCTCGATTCCCAGGAGGTGGGCGCGTGATGTCAGTAGCCAATTTCTCTCGTCGCGCGACGCGCGCACTCGCGGGGTTGAGCGGCGTGGTGCTGCTCAGCGTCGCGGCGGCCGCCCTGCCGGCGGCAGCCTCCACCGGCGCGACGCTCGCCCTGACGTCGGGTAGTCCCGCGTCGCACCGGGGTGTCGAGCTGACGGCCCAGGTCGCCAACACGACCGCGGCACCGATGGCGGGTACGACGGTCAACTTCTACGTGCACGTTGAGGAGTTCGCCGGTGCACCGCTACTCCAGATCGGCACTGGGACGACCGACGCCGCCGGCGTCGCCACGATCGTGTACCAGCCCACGTGGGCCGGCACGCAGAACTTCGAGGCCTCGGCGGTGGACAGCTCCGGTACGGTCCTCGCGACGACGTCGCTGACGGTCCAGGCCGCGCGCACCGACCCCTTCGCGGGCGCGGTGGAGAGTCTGCGACCCGATGGCCTGATTGGCCGCTGGGTCGTGCTCGTGCTGCTCTCGCTGGTCATTGGCGTCTGGCTGACGCTCATCACGTTGGTCGTTCGCGTCCAGCAGGGTCCGGTGAAGACGGCTCGCTGAGAGCTCGCGCACCGCGTGCGCGTACGAACGCAGAGCACGTCGTGCTCGGGTCTCGACCTCAGTCGGGCCCGGGCGCGTCGTGGCGTCCGATAGATTGCAGTCGTGCCCGGTCACGCCCTGGAGGCGGTTCGCCTCTCCAAGCACTTTGGACCGACCAAGGCCGTCGACGAGCTGAGCCTGGCGGTCGACGCCGGTGAGGTGGTCGGGTTCCTCGGCCCCAACGGCGCCGGTAAGACCACCACCCTGCGACTGCTGCTCGGGCTCTTGCACCCGACCTCGGGTACCGCGTCCATCCTCGGCCATCGTGCCGGTTCGGCGCCGGCCCGCCACGCCGTCGCGTACGTGCCCGGCGAGGTGGCGCTCTGGCCCCAGCTCACCGGACTCGAGGTCATCACGCTGCTGGGGTCCCTGCACGGCGAGGTCGACGCGGCCTACCGCGACGACCTGATCACGCGTTTCGAGCTCGACCCCGCCAAACGGATACGGGCGTACTCGAAGGGGAATCGTCAGAAGGTGGCCTTGATCAGTGCGTTTTCGACTCGCGCGCCGGTGCTGCTGCTCGATGAGCCGACCGCGGGACTCGACCCGCTGATGGAGCGGATCTTTCGCGACTGCGTGCTCGAGGCCCAGGCGCGGGGCCAAGCGGTCCTACTCAGCTCGCACATCCTCGCCGAGGTGCAGCACCTCTGTGAACGTGTCGCGATGATCCGCGACGGTCGCCTCGTGACCGTGTCGGCGATCGACGAACTCCGTGAGGTCGTGGGCGTGGAGATCGACGTGGCGGGAACGTTCGACGACCTGACCTCGATACCGGGGGTAAGCGTCGTGTCGCGCGAGGGCGACGAGGTCCGCGTCCGGGTGATCGGGCCCATCGAACCGCTGCTGGCCGTGCTCGCTCGGGGAAGGATCACGTCAATGCGCACCCACGAGTCGAGTCTCGAGGAGATCTTCCTCTCGTACTACGACGAGTCGCGCGGGTAGATGGGTCCGCGCTCCGCTCGCGGGGTGACCTGGCGTCAGGTCCGCCTCTCCACGGTGGTGATGGCCGTGCTACTCGTCGTGATCGTCACGGTGGCCGTGGCCACCTACAACATCAGCGGCGGCGCGCTCGCGTTGACCGGCGTCTCGGCGCTGCTTCGCAATCCGGCCTTCCGGGCCCTCTACGGCGACTTCACCGCTCTGAACAGTGCGGGCGCGTACGTGCTGTGGAAGGTGGGCATCGTGGTCACCCTCGCCGTCGCGATCTGGGCTGCGCTCGGAGCGACGCGCGTCACCCGGGGGGCCGAAGACACCGGCACCTGGGACCTGCTCGTCATTGAGCGGGTCGCGCGCGCGACGGTCTACCGCGAAACGGTGGGCGTGCTCGCCCTCAGCGGGGTCGCCGTGGGCCTCGCCGTCTTCGTCGCACTCGTCTTCAACGGCCAACGGCCCCTCGACAGCGCCCTCTACGGGGCCGGGCTGACGGGCCTCGCCTGGTGCGCCCAGGCGACCGGCCTCGTCGCCTCCGAGTTGCTCGCGCCGCGTCGTTCGGCCTCCCAGATGGCCCTCGCCGTGGTCGGTGTGGGGTACCTGGCGCGCATGGTGGCCGACGCGTCGACCAACGGGTCGTGGCTGGCGACACTCACGCCCTTCGGGTGGCTCGAGCGCGTCGGGGCCTTCCAACACCACGAGGCGATCTGGCTGGTGCCACTCCTCGTCACCCCGGTGCTCGTCGTGGCGGTGCTCGCGCCGATCGCGGGTCGCCGCGACGTCGGCTCGGCGTGGTGGCGGCGCAGCGACCGCGGTACCTTACGGCCGGCGCTACTCACCTCGCCCTGGCGCTTCGCCTGGCGCGAGCTCGCGAGCACGCTCCTCGTCTGGCTCGTCGTGACGGGCGTGGTGGGCCTCGTGATCGGCTACCTCACGAACGCGCTGGTCACCTTCGGCCGTACGGACCGGTCCTTCGCCCAACTCCTGGCCCGCTGGCACCTGGGCCAGCTGATCTCGGTGCGCGGCTACGTGGGCGAGATCGGCACGTTCCTCGCCCTCGGGCTCGGGTTCTTCGTCGTGTCAGTGGTCGCCACGGTCGGCGCGGACGCCGTGTCGGGACGCCTTGAGCTGCCCCTCGGCAACGGCGCGGGGCTGCGAGCCTGGCTCGGGTCGACGAGCGTCGTCGCGGCCGTGGGTGTCGTCCTCGTGGCCGTCGTGACGGCGATCGGCATCTGGGTCGGCGTCGGGTCGGGTGGTTCGTCGCTGTCGTTGCCGACGGCGCTCGCCGCGACGACCAACGCGCTCACCGAGGTGCCCCTGGTGCTCGGCGTGGCGGCACTCGCCGTCGTCCTCGTGCCCCGGTTGGCGCAGGTCACCCTGAGCGGACTGCTCGCGCTCAGTTACCTCGACGCCGTCCTCGGTCC